>NZ_WJZM01000002.1:0-209440 GCF_021609545.1 Pseudomonas sp. PA-1-6B | reverse complement strand
GTTAAGATCTTTCGTCTCAACCGAGGCGCGCATTCTACAGCAGCCTCATTTGCTGTCAAGTGGTTATTTTCAGAAGTTTTCGAAGATTTCTTCAACAACTTCAACCACTTGCGCTTGCGATCTCTCGCAAGCGGGAGGCGAATTCTACAGCGTTACACGCTGCTGTCAACACCCCTTTTTCAACTTCCTTTTGGCTTCGATGAACTGAAGCAACTCGCTGCCGAAAACTGCGTAACTCATTGTTTACCAAGAAGTTTTCCGTTTCGACTGCGCCGGAAGTGGGGCGAATTATAGACAGATATAATTCGCCGTCAACACCTATTTTCCGATTTATTCGGATTTGAGCGTAATACGCGCAAATGCCTTCTTCCCCGCCTGGCAAACGTGAGTGGCGCCCAGCTCGTATATAAAGGTGCGGTCAACCACCTCACCATCTATACGTACACCACCCGACCCCAAGAGATCACGCGCGACCGCCGAATTCTTCACCAGGCCAGCCTTATTAAGCACAGCCGCAATCGGCATCGCCTCGGCAGCAGTCAATTCAATCTCCGGCAGATCGTCAGGCAGCTCGCCGTCTTTCATGCGATTACCTGCCGCGCGGTGAGCGCTGGCTGCAGCCTCCTCACCATGGAAACGCGCAACGATTTCTTCAGCCAGTTTAATCTTCACATCGCGAGGATTAGCGCCCGCCTCGACATCCGCACGCAGCGCATTGATCTCGTCCATCGAGCGGAAGCTCAACAGCTCGAAGTAGCGCCACATCAGCGCATCCGGAATAGACACCAGCTTGCCGTACATCACACCTGGTGCTTCCTGAATCCCGACATAGTTACCCAGCGACTTGGACATCTTCTTGACGCCATCCAAGCCTTCCAACAGCGGCATGGTCAGAATGCACTGAGCCTCCTGACCGTAGGCGCGTTGCAATTCGCGCCCCATCAGCAGGTTGAACTTCTGATCGGTGCCACCCAACTCAACGTCCGCGCGCAGTGCCACCGAGTCGTACCCTTGAACCAGCGGATAAAGGAACTCATGGATGGCGATGGGCTGATTGGTCGAGTAGCGCTTGTCGAAGTCATCGCGCTCGAGCATGCGCGCCACGGTGTACTGGGACGTCAGACGAATGAAATCTGCCGGCCCCATTTTGTCCATCCAAGTGGAGTTGAACGCCACCTCAGTCTTGGCTGGATCAAGGATCTTGAATACCTGGGTCTTGTAGGTCTCGGCATTATCGAGCACCTGCTCACGAGTCAGCGGCGGGCGCGTAGCGCTCTTGCCGCTTGGATCACCGATCATCCCGGTGAAGTCACCTATAAGGAAGATGACCTGATGGCCCAACTCCTGGAACTGACGCAGCTTATTAATAAGCACCGTATGACCCAGGTGCAGATCCGGCGCAGTCGGATCAAAGCCAGCCTTGATACGCAGGGGTTGGCCACGCTTGAGCTTTTCGATCAGCTCGGCCTCGACCAACAGTTCTTCCGCACCACGTTTTATCAGCGCTAGCTGCTCTTCAACCGACTTCATAACAGACCCGCAAGGCTCAGATTCAAAAGGGAACCAACCATACAAGATCAGGGACTAATTACAAGTTTTGCCCTGCGCACGGACACCGTTCAGCAAGCCCAGCGTTCGCGAGCTTGCGCCACAGATGATTTGGTTATATTTTATACAGTTATTTCATCTTCATCATGTCATTCATCTTTTCCATTTCATCTTCAAAGTCAAAATTACTTATGACCACTGAACCGTCTAAAGCGCCGCCGCTTTACCCGAAGACCCACCTGCTCGCCGCAAGTGGTATCGCCGCCCTTCTCAGCCTGGCACTGCTGGTATTCCCTTCCAGCGACGTTGAAGCCAAACGAACATCCCTGAGCCTCGATCTGGAAAGCCCAGTTGAACAACTGACACAAGATCAAGACGCTTCCGACGCTCAACAAGCCACAAATGCTCCGGCCGAATCACCTTTCGCACAGATCGAAAGCGCTCCAGAAGACACTCAACAAGCCACCCAGGAAGCACCTGCGGCAACCGCAGCCAAGAATCCCCAGCACCGCGAAGTCATCGTGGGCAAAGGCGACACACTATCTACCCTGTTCGAAAAGGTTGGATTGCCTGCCGCCGCTGTAAATGAAGTGCTCGCCAGCGATAAGCAAGCCAAGCAATTCACTCAGCTCAAACGTGGCCAAAAGCTCGAGTTTGAGCTGACGCCAGACGGCCAGCTGAACAACCTGCACACCAATATCAGCGACCTGGAAAGCATCAGCCTGAGCAAAGGCGCCAAAGGCTTCGCATTCAACCGAATCACTACCAAACCCGTCATGCGTTCCGCCTACGTACACGGCGTGATCAACAGTTCCCTGTCGCAATCGGCCGCTCGTGCGGGCCTGTCGCACAGCATGACCATGGACATGGCCAGCGTTTTTGGCTACGACATCGACTTCGCTCAGGACATCCGTCAAGGCGATGAGTTCGACGTGATCTACGAGCAGAAGGTAGCCAACGGAAAAGTCGTGGGCACTGGTAACATCCTGTCTGCACGCTTCACCAACCGTGGCAAAACCTACACCGCCGTGCGCTACACCAACAAACAAGGCAACAGCAGCTACTACACAGCTGATGGCAACAGCATGCGCAAGGCTTTCATCCGTACCCCCGTTGACTTTGCTCGTATTAGCTCGCGTTTCTCCATGGGCCGCAAGCATCCAATTCTGAACAAAATTCGCGCACACAAGGGCGTCGACTATGCCGCGCCGCGTGGCACGCCAATCAAAGCGGCGGGCGACGGCAAGGTCTTGTTGGCAGGGCGTCGTGGTGGTTACGGCAATACGGTGATCATCCAGCACGGCAACACTTACCGCACGCTGTACGGCCACATGCAGGGCTTTGCCAAGGGCGTCAAGACTGGCGGCAACGTAAAACAGGGGCAAGTGATCGGCTACATCGGCACTACCGGCCTCTCCACCGGCCCGCACTTGCACTACGAGTTCCAGGTCAACGGTGTACACGTCGATCCATTGGGCCAGAAGCTGCCGATGGCGGACCCGATTGCCAAGGCCGAACGCGCGCGCTTTATGGCGCAGAGCCAGCCGCTAATGGCACGGATGGATCAAGAGCGCTCCACCATGCTGGCTTCGGCGAAGCGTTAAGGTATGCCGCTCTATATCGGTGTGATGTCCGGGACCAGCCTCGACGGCCTGGATATCGCCCTTATCGAACAAGACGCGGCGGTCAATCTGATCGCCACCCACTACATCCCGATGCCTGACGCCTTGCGCACAGAACTGCTGAGCCTATGCGCCAGTGGCCCGGATGAAATCGCCCGCTCGGCAATCGCACAGCAACAATGGGTAACGCTCGCTGCGCAAGGCATCAACGCCTTGCTGGATCAACAGAACCTCAAGCCTCAGGACATTCGGGCGATTGGTAGCCATGGTCAGACGATTCGCCATGAACCCGCCCGAGGCTTTACCGTTCAGATCGGCAACCCTGCCCTTCTCACCGAGCTGACAGACATCACCGTCGTCAGCGACTTCCGCAGCCGCGATGTCGCTGCCGGCGGCCAAGGCGCTCCTTTGGTTCCAGCCTTTCATGAAGCCTTGTTCGGCGAACAGACGGGCAATCGCGCGGTATTGAATGTCGGCGGGTTCAGCAACCTCAGCCTGATTGAGACGGGCACGCCTGTCGCCGGTTTCGACTGCGGCCCGGGGAACGTCCTCCTCGATGCCTGGATTAACCTGCAGCGCGGCGAACACTTTGATCGGAACGGGCAATGGGCGGCCAGCGGCGAGGTCCAGCCCCAACTGCTCAATACGTTGCTCAGCGATCCGTTCTTCATGACCAAAGGCCCGAAAAGCACGGGCCGCGAAGTGTTCAACCTGGCCTGGCTGCAGCAGCACCTTGGCCATTTGCCCGCCTTTGAACCCCAAGACGTACAGGCCACCCTGCTGGAGCTGACGGCCCTGACCATCGTCGAGTCCCTGCAAAGCGCCCAGACTGACACAACAACCTTGCTGATCTGCGGCGGCGGCGCCCACAACGGGGCACTGATGAGCCGGCTGACAACGTTGCTGCCTTCCACTCATGTCAGCACTACAGCGGCCTACGGCGTAGATCCTGACTGGGTGGAAGCAATGGCCTTCGCCTGGCTGGCACATTGCTGCCTGGAAGGCATCGCCGCCAATCGCCCCAGCGTCACTGGCGCACGCGGGCTTCGAGTGCTTGGCGCGATCTACCCCGCCTGACCCCAGACAGCAAAACGCCGCTTGGCCCGTAAAAGCCAAGCGGCGTTTTTGTACCTGCTACCGATCAGATCGAGAACGAAGACCCGCAACCACATGTCGTGGTGGCATTAGGGTTCTTGATCACGAAACGCGAGCCTTCCAGACCTTCCTGATAATCCACCTCGGCACCTGCCAGGTATTGGAAGCTCATCGGATCCACGACCAGGCTCACACCCTCGCGCTCAACGATAGTGTCGTCATCGGCCACATCTTCATCGAAGGTAAAACCGTACTGAAACCCTGAACAACCGCCGCCCGTAACGAATACGCGCAGCTTCAAGCGATCATTACCCTCTTCATCGACCAGGCTCTTCACCTTGTGCGCAGCACCGTGGGTGAATTGCAAAGCCGTGGGGGTGAAGGATTCAACGCTCATGCTGATAATCTCCCGGCGTAGCGCCGCCATATGCGTAATGGCCGGTATTATCCGCTTCTCCTAGAAAAGCGGTCAACTATTGTTACGGTATATCAATCCGCCCAGCGACCATTAAAAATGCAAAAGGCCCGATCAACGGGCCTTTTGCGCAACGGTGAGCCCGCGTTAAGGCAACATCCCCGCGTGGGACAGGCCCAACTTCTCGTCCAGGCCGAACAGGATGTTCATGTTCTGCACCGCCTGGCCCGAAGCGCCCTTGACCAGATTGTCGATCACCGACAACACCACCACCAGGTCGCCATCCTGCGGACGATGCACCGCAATACGGCACACATTGGCACCACGCACGCTGCGCGTTTCCGGATGGCTACCGGCCGGCATCACATCGACGAACGGCTCATTGGCATAACGCTTTTCAAACAGTGCCTGCAGGTCTACCGAGCGATCGGCGACGGTCGCATACAGCGTGGAGTGAATCCCGCGGATCATCGGTGTCAGGTGCGGCACGAAGGTCAGTCCCACATCCTGGCCGGCAGCGCGACGCAAACCCTGGCGGATTTCCGGCAAGTGCCTATGACCTTTTACCGCATAGGCTTTCATGCTTTCCGACGTTTCGGAGTAAAGCGAACCTACCGCCGCACCACGGCCCGCACCACTGACGCCCGACTTGCAGTCCGCGATCAGGCGCGACGCATCCGCCAAGCCAGCTTCCAGCAATGGCAGAAAGCCCAATTGCGTCGCCGTCGGATAGCAACCCGGCACGGCAATCAGGCGCGCTTGCTTGATCTGCTCACGATTGACTTCCGGCAGGCCGTAAACCGCCTCTTCCAACAGCTGCGGCGCACCATGGGGCTGGCCGTACCATTTGGCCCACTCATCGGCGTCTTGCAGACGGAAGTCTGCCGACAAGTCGATAACCTTGGTGCCGGCCGCCAGCAGCTCGCCGGCCAACGCATGAGCCACACCGTGAGGCGTGGCGAAGAACACCACGTCGCAGGCAGCCAGGGTCTTGGTGTCCGGCACACTGAACGCCAGGCCGTCATAATGGCCTCGCAGGTTCGGGTACATATCGGCCACGGCCAGCCCGGCTTCGGATCGGGAAGTGATGACCACCACCTCAGCCTGCGGATGCTGAGCCAACAGACGCAGCAATTCGACACCGGTGTAACCGGTGCCGCCGACGATACCGACCTTGACCATAAACCTGCCCTCAACGAACCCACTGGAAAGCCGTCGATAATAGGGGCCGTATCGTCCTGCGACAACCGTCAACGTGACGTACGGGCGCATGAGCCACTACTATCTTCGCTACCGTGAACCTGGGAATAACTAAAATGCTCTATCTATGGGTCAAAGCCTTCCATATCGTCAGCATCGTTTGCTGGTTTGCCGGGCTGTTCTACCTGCCGCGCCTGTTCGTCTACCACGCCCAAAGCGAAGACACCGTCAGCAAGGAGCGCTTCAGCATCATGGAGCGCAAGTTGTACCGTGGCATCATGGGCCCGGCGATGGTTGCCACACTGGTCTTCGGCATCTGGATGCTGGCCCTCAACCCAGGCATTTTCCAGTCGGGCGCCTGGATCCACGCCAAGCTGACCCTGGTCGTCCTGCTGATTGGCTATCACCACATGTGCGGCGCACAGGTAAAGCGCTTCGCCCGTGGCGAAAACACCCGCAGCCATGTCTTTTATCGCTGGTTCAATGAGGTCCCGGTTCTGATATTGCTGGCTATCGTAATTTTGGTCGTGGTCAAACCGTTCTAACGTCAATTACTCGGGGAACCTCCAATGTCGCTGCCCGCTCTGCTGGAACAACGTCTGCGCCTGCCCGTGGTGGCCGCGCCGATGTTTCTGATCTCAAATCCGCAACTGGTCCTGGCCTGCTGTCGCAACGGGGTAGTGGGAAGTTTCCCGGCGCTCAACCAACGCGAAAGCAGCGGTTTCAAGGCCTGGCTGGAAGAAATCGAAGCGGGCTTGGCGCTGCTGGACAATCCTGCGCCCTATGCCGTGAACCTGATCGTGCACAACAGTAACCCGCGGCTGGAGGCTGACCTGGCGATCTGCGTCGAGCACAAGGTGCCCATCGTCATCACCAGCCTCGGTGCGGTAAAGGAACTGGTGGACGCGGTTCATAGCTACGGCGGCCTGGTATTTCATGACGTTACTACCCGACGCCATGCGGAAAAAGCCGCTGAAGCCGGCGTAGACGGCCTGATAGCCGTAGCCGCTGGCGCGGGTGGCCACGCTGGCACCTGGAGCCCCTTTTCGCTGATTGCCGAAATTCGCCAGTTCTTCGACAAAACCCTGCTGCTGGCGGGCTGCCTTAACCATGGGCACGAAATTCTTGCCGCCCAGATGCTGGGGGCAGACCTGGCATATTTCGGTACGCGCTTTATCGGCACCACTGAAAGTCAGGCACCGGATGCCTATAAGGAGATGCTGCTCACATCCCGCGCTGCCGACATCGTGCACACTCCTGCAGTCTCCGGCGTACCTGCAAGCTTTATGCGCCAGAGCCTGGAAAATGCCGGTTTTGACCTTGCTGCGCTTCAAGGCAAGGGTGAAGTCAATTTCGGTTCCAAGCTCAAGCCATTGAGCGATGAGGCCAAAGCGTGGAAAACTGTATGGTCTGCTGGCCAAGGCGTCGGTGAGATCAATGACGTACCCACTGTGGATGAGCTCATAGCGCGCCTGGATGCCGAATACCGCAAAGCACGCGAGCACGCCGCGCAACTGCGCTGGCCACGCTGACCCACTGCCGGGCCTGCCAACTGGACAGGCCTGCATACTCTCCCTGATTAAGTGACAAGGATGCCCGCATGAGCGACAGCCGTTTCAAGATTGTGTTTGACGGAGCCTTGCGCCCAGGTGTCGAAAGCACCACCGCCAAGCTGAACCTCGCCGAGTTATTCAAAAGCGATGTCGAAGCAATCGAAAAACTCTTCACCGGCCGCCCCGTCGCGCTCAAGCGCGACCTGTCCCAGCCCGACGCGCAAACTTACCTGACGGCACTGCACAATGCCGGGATCGACGCTCGCATCGAGGCCGAACAACCCGTGGCGTTCAACCTTGCAGAAACCCACGAGACGGACTCGTCAACCTCTGACCGCGCTGCGTCACCTTATGCACCGCCACGCGCCGCAGTTGGCGACGACCTGCCGGAGTTCGCCACCCTAAAGGTATTCACCATCCACGGGCGCATCGGGCGCCTGCGCTACCTGGCTTGGACGCTGGCACTGACCGTCGCGATGCTGGTGGCAGCGGGCATCATCAGTACGGTGGGCTTCGCGGTGGCGACAGCCTCGCCAACCATCGCCATCATTATTGGCTCGCTGCTGGGTTTCGCGCTGTTTGTGGCATTGGTAGTGGTGAGCGTGCAAATCGGCGTGCAGCGCCTGCATGACCTGGGCTGGTCTGGCTGGCTGTACCTGCTCAACCTGGTTCCGCTGGTAAACAGCGTATTCCCACTGCTATTGCTGGTATTGCCAGGCAATACGGGCGCCAACCAGTACGGCGCGCCACCACCACGCAACTCTACTGCGGTGAAAGTCCTGGCCTCGCTGTGGCTGGCGTTCATTCCCTTGATGCTCATCATCGTCGTCACCCTGGGCATGAATGGCTACCTGGACCAGCTTGAAGCCAACATGGACAGCAGCTACGAAAGCAGCTCCATTACCTCCGATGCAGAGGCCGATCAAAGCGCTATCGTTGACGAAGCCGAAGCGCAAAGTGCTGACGATGCAGCCGAACCTGTAGACTCTCCAGAACAGTGAAGAAACGCCCGCCGCCTGTGACGCACTGTCATAGGCCGGTGGCGTTGCGATGGAGAAAGGCATGACCCGTTACGCTCTGATCACCGGCGCCTCCAGTGGCATCGGCCTGGCATTGGCCGAGGCCTTGGCACGGCGCGGCCGTAGCTTGATTCTGGTGGCCCGCCAGCGTGATCAGTTGGAAAGCATTGCATTGGAGTTGACCCAACGCTTCGGCGTCGAGGTGCTGTTTCGTGCCTGTGATTTGGGCGAGCCGCTGCGTTTGTCCGGCTTTTTGCTGGAGCTCGAAGAGGGTGAGCGACAGATCGACCTGCTGGTCAACTGCGCCGGCATCGGCACCAGCGGGCCGTTCCTGGCCCAGGACTGGATGACCGAGCAGGACCTCATCGAAGTCAACATCCTGGCCTTGACCCGCATGTGCCACGCACTGGGCAATGCCATGGCCCTGCATGGCGGCGGGCAAATCCTCAATGTGGCTTCGGTCGCCGCCTTCCAGCCTGGGCCGTGGATGAGCAGCTACTACGCCAGCAAAGCCTACGTATTGCACTTCTCCGAAGGGCTGCGTGAAGAATTGAAGACCTGCGGCATCAAGGTTTCAGTGCTGTGCCCCGGCCCCACGCGCACCGCATTCTTCGGCACCGCGCAGATGGATACGGCGAAACTCGACCGCAGCCAGCAGCTGATGAGCCCGGAAGAAGTCGCGCTCTACACCGTGCGGGCGCTGGAAAAGAACAAGGCCATCATCATTCCCGGGCGCCGCAATCGTTGGCTGACGTTCAGCCCACGCCTGAGCCCCCGCTGGCTCACCCGCAAAATTGCCGGCGCCATCAACAAGGCCTATTGCCCACGCTGATGGCCTACGTACACTCACCTCACTTTTCACGATGGAGATACAGCTGTGGATACTCTGTTCACCAAGATCATCAACAGGGAAATACCGGCGAAGATCATCTATGAAGATGACCAAGTCCTGGCTTTTCACGATATCGCCCCGCAGGCGCCAGTGCATTTCCTGGTTATCCCGAAAAAGCCCATTCGTACCCTCAACGACCTGACAGAGGACGACAAGGCGCTGGCCGGCCATATCCTGTTCACCGCCCAACGCCTGGCCGTGGAACAAGGCTGCGAAAAAGGCTTTCGTGTGGTGATGAATTGCAATGAAGACGGCGGGCAAACCGTTTACCACATCCATATGCACGTGCTGGGTCAGCGCCAGATGAACTGGCCACCGGGCTGAGTGCACAAGGGCAAATTGACTCAGCACAAACGCTGGACGCTCTCTTGCGGTAAACTGGCCGCCGAGATTCTTCCCGGAGGTCAGCATGACTACCCAACGTCACTACTCGCCAATTGACCGTCTGTTGCTGCAAGCCGACATGGCCATGCGCACCCTGCTGCCGTTCAGCGGCCAGCCCTACCGTCCCTCGCCCGCCATCGTGCAGCCGGATGTACAGCTGAGCGAGACCGATACCCGTCACGTCGCTGGACTGATGCGCATCAACCATACCGGCGAAGTCTGTGCCCAGGCGTTGTACCAGGGCCAGGCGCTGACCGCCAAGTTGCCACAGGTACGCACGGCGATGGAGCATGCGGCAGAGGAAGAGATCGACCATCTGGCCTGGTGCGAACAACGCATCCGCCAGTTGGGCAGCCATCCCAGCGTGCTCAACCCACTGTTTTATGGCTTGTCGTTTGGTATCGGCGCGGCTGCCGGGCTGATCAGCGACAAAGTCAGCCTGGGGTTTGTGGCCGCGACAGAACATCAGGTGTGCAAGCACCTGGATGAACACCTGGAGCAACTGCCGGCCGAAGACGAAAAGTCACGGGCCATTCTTGAGCAGATGCGCATCGATGAAGAACACCACGCAGAGAGCGCGCTGGACGCGGGCGGCTTCCGCTTTCCAGCCCCGGTACGGTTCGGCATGAGCCTGCTGGCCAAGGTCATGACCAAAAGCACCTATCGAATCTGAACCGAAAAAAAGGGCGCCCGAAGCGCCCTTTCTTTTGCCTGCTGCAATCAACCCAACTCGATGATTTCGTAGTCGTGGGTAATGACCACGCCCGCGGCCCCCAGCATGATCGATGCTGAGCAGTACTTCTCGGCCGACAGCTCGATGGCACGCTTGACCTGGGCTTCTTTCAGCGCCCGGCCCTTGACCACGAAATGCATATGGATCTTGGTAAAAACCTTGGGGTCTTCAGTGGCGCGCTCGGCTTCCAGGAAGGCTTCGCAGCTTTCCACGGCTTGCCGGGACTTCTTCAAGATGCTGACCACGTCGAAATTGCTGCAACCGCCCACACCCAGCAGCAACATTTCCATGGGGCGTACACCCAGGTTCCGACCGCCGGCTTCCGGCGGGCCATCCATAACCACCACGTGGCCGCTGCCCGACTCACCGAGGAACATGGCTTCGCCCGCCCATTGGATGCGTGCCTTCATCGCCCAGACTCCACTGCTAAAAAAGGGTCGCCAGCTTAGCACAGGGCCTTGAAACAGCAGCGCCCTGCATAAAATCGATAAATGACAGCGTTTGCCCGCTAAATTGGCTAATCGCGACAGAAGGTGTCTGGTAAGCTGGCGCCAAATGAATGGCGCATTGCCATGTCTTGTACGGCGTGTATCAATGAGATGCCGCTGATAAAAACAACGCCAACGACACCGCGCAGTCTTTTTCGGGATACAACCATGGTTGCTCTTACTCCCACATCCAAGATCAAGAACCTCGACAAGCTGCTGCTGCACTGCCAGCGCCGACGTCATCCGGCCAAGCACAACATCATCTGCGCCGGCGAGCGTTCAGAAACCCTGTTCTTCATCATCAAAGGCTCGGTCACCATCCTGATCGAGGATGAGGATGGCCGCGAGATGATCATTGCCTATCTCAACGCCGGAGACTTCTTCGGGGAGCTGGGTTTGTTTGAGCAAGCAGGCAAAGAGCAGGAACGCAGTGCTTGGGTACGGGCGAAAGTTGAGTGCGAAGTGGCCGAAATCAGCTATGCGAAATTTCGCGAATTGGCCCAGCATGATCCGGACATCTTGTACGCCCTGAGCGGTCAGATCGCCCAGCGCCTGCGCGACACCACGCGTAAGGTCGGCGACCTGGCGTTCTTTGATGTCACTGGCCGCGTCGCTCGCTGCCTGCTGGAATTATGCAAACAACCCGACGCCATGACCCATCCCGACGGCATGCAGATCAAAGTCACGCGCCAGGAGATCGGACGTATTGTCGGGTGTTCGCGGGAAATGGTCGGCCGCGTGCTCAAGGATTTGGAAGAACGCAACCTGGTGCATGTCAAAGGCAAGACAATGGTGGTATTTGGTACCCGTTAAACCGGCAGAAAGCCAGCCAGCATTTGCCGGTACAACGTGTCGAGCCGACTGATCGCGTCCGGCGCGGGAAACGCTTCGTGCAGTGCGATATGGCTATCGGCGCGAACCCGCTGCTCCAAACCGCAGGCTTGATTGAAGCGGTTGACCGCCGCAATCAATTCCTCACGATCATTCTCCAGCAACATCGCCCCATGCACCAACCCGACCGGGCGGCCACCGCTTTGCCGCCAACGCTGGGCAGTGCCCACCATTTTGCGGCCATTGAGGTTGACGTTGTAACGACCGTCGCAAAACGCACCGTCAATTTCGCCGACGGACGCATCGCCACCCAACTCGATCAACAGATCACAGATCGGTTGGCACAAGCGCTGATAACCGGTTTCGATGCGCCCTTGGTCGCCTTCGCTACGCGGCGGGGCATAGATCAGGGCGATGTTGACCGTGGCGCCGGACTGCGGCACCGGCTCACCACCGGTTTCACGCAGCAATACCGGCCAACCCGCATCGGCCGAGACTTGGCTCGCCACCGCGAATGCCGGCAGCCGGCTCAAACGGCGCGGCATGACCAGCGCTTGGTCACTGGGCTGCCAGAACAGCAATCCGAATGCCTGCTCACCCGCGCAAACGGCTGCCAATAGGTCTTGCTCGGCGGCAAGGCCAGCTTCGACAGTCATGATCACGGGCTGGAGCATCGAACACCTACCTGAATAAACACAAAACCAATGTGGGAGCTGGCTTGCCTGCGATAGCGGTGTGTCAGCTACACAGAGGTTGGCTGACCCGCCGCTATCGCAGGCAAGCCAGCTCCTACAGTTCCGAGCGTATTTCAAATCAGTCTAGTGTCGAACCGCTGATCGTCGTACCGCGCTCCGGGAAGAACAAACGCTGCAGCTCCGCCCCCGGGTTCTCGGCGCGCATAAAGGTCTCGCCCACCAGGAACGAGTACACACCACTGATTTCCATCAATTCCACATCGGCGCGATTGACGATGCCACTCTCGGTAATCACCAAGCGATCGCGCGGAATACGCGGCAGCAGGTCGAGGGTAGTTTCCAGGCTGACGTCGAAGGTATGCAGGTTACGGTTGTTGACGCCCACCAGCGGAGTATCGAGGGTCTTCAATGCGCGCTCCAGCTCGTCGCCGTCATGCACTTCGACCAACACGTCCAGGCCGACGCTTTTGGCCACGGCCGCCAGCTCGGCCATCTTCACGTCATCCAATGCCGAGACAATCAGCAACACGCAGTCGGCACCCAAGGCACGAGCTTCGACGATTTGGTACGGGTCGACCATGAAATCCTTGCGGATCACCGGCAGCTTGCACGCAGCGCGCGCCTGTTGCAGGAACGGGTCGGAACCCTGGAAGTAGTCAATATCCGTCAGCACAGACAAGCAGGTTGCCCCACCCTTCTCGTAACTGACGGCGATCTCAGCGGGTACGAAGTGTTCGCGAATCACGCCTTTGCTCGGCGAGGCTTTCTTGACCTCGGCGATCACGGCCGGCTGCTTGAGCTTGGCCTGGGCGATCAAGGCATTGGCAAAGCCGCGTGGTGCCTCGGCGCTTTTCGCCTGCGCTTCCAACTCGGCCAGGCTCACCCGGGCGCGGCGCTCGGCCACTTCTTCAGCCTTGCGGGCCAGGATCTTTTCCAGAACAGTTGGCACACTCATCCTTCATTCTCCATCTTGAATACGGCGGTGAATGCTCCCAGCTCTTCGAGCTTCTCACGAGCCAGGCCGGTGTGCAGCGCATCGTGGGCCAAGGCGACACCTTCCTTGAGACTATAGGCATGGTCGGCGGCGTAAAGGGCTGCGCCAGCATTGAGCACAATCATTTCCGCAGCTTTCTGACCGTTTTCGGTCTTGCGACGCCCCAGGGCATCACGAATCAATTCCAACGAAGCTGCCGGGCTTTCCACCGCCAGGCCGTGCAAGCTCTGGCTTTTCATACCCAGGTCTTCGGGCTCGACCCAATATTCGGTGACCTCGTCGTTCTTCAGCTCCGCCACGAAGGTCGGCGCCGCCAGGCTGAATTCGTCGAGGCCATCCTTGGAATGCACCACCAGCACATGCTTGCTGCCCAGGCGTTGCAAGACTTCGGCCAGCGGCCGGCACAGCGCCTGGCTGAACACGCCTACCACCTGGTGCTTCACACCGGCCGGATTCGTAAGCGGGCCGAGCATGTTGAACAGGGTACGCAAGCCAAGGTCCTTACGCGGGCCGGCAGCGTGTTTCATTGCGCCATGATGGGACTGGGCAAACATGAAGCCGATACCAACGCTGTCAATGCAGCGCGCTACTTGCACCGGCGTGAGGTTCAGGTAAATACCGGCCGCTTCCAGCAAGTCGGCACTGCCGCTCTTGCCAGACACTGCACGGTTACCGTGCTTGGCGACGGTGCAACCAGCGGCGGCCACCACAAAAGATGAGGCGGTCGACACGTTGAAAATATTCGCACCGTCACCGCCGGTGCCCACCACATCGACGACGCCGTCGAGAGTCTTGAGCTCGACCTTGTCCGCCAGCTCACGCATCACCGACACCGCACCGACTATTTCGTCGATGCTTTCGCTCTTCATGCGCATCGCCATCATAAAGGCGCCGATCTGGGCATCGGTGCATTGGCCGGTCATGATCTCGCGCATCACATCGCTCATTTCCGCGGTGCTAAGGTCCAGATGGCCGACGATACGGCTCAGGGCAGTCTTGATATCCATGAAAAGTCCTTAGCGCGTGCCGCCGCTCTGCTTGAGAAAGTTGGCGAACAGCTCGTAGCCCTGCTCGGTCAGGATTGATTCAGGGTGAAATTGCACCCCTTCGATGTTCAGCGTCTTGTGACGCAAGCCCATGATCTCGTCGACCGAGCCGTCTTCCAATTGGGTCCAGGCGGTCAGTTCCAGGCATTCGGGCAAGGTTTCACGCTTGACCACCAGTGAGTGGTAACGGGTCACGGTCACCGGCAGGTTCAGGCCGTGGAACACGCCCAGGTCACGATGGAACACCGGGCTGGTCTTGCCGTGCATGACCTCCCGCGCGCGCACCACGTCACCGCCAAACGCCTGGCCGATGGACTGGTGGCCCAGGCAGACACCCAAGATCGGCAGCTTGCCGGCGAAATACTGGATAGCTTCCAGAGAGATGCCCGCCTCGGTCGGCGTGCACGGGCCAGGTGAGACGACGATGCGCTCGGGGTTCAACGCGGCGATTTCGGCAACAGTGAGTTCATCGTTGCGCACCACCTTGACCTCGGCACCCAGCTCGCCCAGGTACTGCACAACGTTGTAGGTAAAGGAGTCGTAGTTATCAATCATCAGCAACATGTGGGTTCAAACCTCTTGAATTCACTGATTTCAAATGACCGCCTTCCAAGAGTGTGACCCGCTGCCAGACGCACGTTCCGGTTGCCAGGGTGAGTTGGCAAGGGGCGTCAGGCAACGGGTGAAGAAGGCAAATCGGTACAGGTCCGGCCAGGCCGGCAGAGAAAAATGTCAGGCGCGCCAACGCCAACGGGCGTGTGCCTTGACTACTCGCATCAAGAGTTTGCTGATGATCAACACGGGGAGGGTCTCATTCATACGTTCAGGCACAGTAACGTAGGCTCGCCAGCGGTGCAATATGGAGCCGCAAATACGGGGGCCAACGTAGGCAGATTCCACATATCCCTACAGAAAATGCTAGAAATTTTGCTAGTGTTTCACTTCCAACATAAAAACAACCGAATGGAATCTTGCATGCTCAGACCAGCGTTTTTCACGCCCCTTGCCGGCTGCCTCCTGTCATTGGCCTGCGCCCAGGCGTTCGCAGCCCCGTCACCTTATTCAACCATGGTGGTTTTCGGCGACAGCCTGGCTGATGCAGGCCAGTTTCCCGACGGTTCGGCCGGTGCCACGTTGCGCTTTACCAACCGAACCGGGGCGAACTTCCAGGGTGAATACGGCCTGGTCTCCTCAACCCTATTGGGTGCCAAATTGGGGGTAGCCCCCAACGACCTGAATGCCTCCACCTCACCGGTTCGCGCAGCCCAAGGTTTGCCAGACGGGAACAACTGGGCAGTGGGTGGCTACCGTACCGACAATATCCTCGACTCTATTACCTCAGTCTCCGATGCTGCGATTCCCCCCGGCAATGCCGGCGGTGGCACCGTGTTGCGCAGCCGGCAGGGCTATTTGCCGGCCAATGGTGGGAGAGCTGACCCGAACGCGCTCTACTTCCTTTCCGGTGGGGGCAACGACTTCCTCCAAGGCCGGGTACTCAGCCCCGCTCAAGCGGTCGCCGCAGGTGGGCGACTGGCGGACAGCGCCCAGGCTCTGCAACAGGCCGGCGCACGCTACATCATGGTCTGGATGCTACCCGACCTGGGGCTGACGCCGGCCATCAACGGCACCCCACAGCAAGCAGCGACCTCGGCCCTGAGCAATATTTTCAACCAGTCCCTGGTACAGCGCCTGTCACAAGTGGATGCGCAGGTTATTCCGCTGAACATCCCGCTGTTATTGAACGAGGCTTTCGCCGATCCGGCCCGCTTCGGCCTCGCCACCGGCCAGAACCTGACCGGCACCTGCTTCAGCGGCAACAGTTGCACCACCAACCCAACCTACGGCATCGGCGGTACCAATCCGGACCCGACCAAGCTGATCTACAACGACTCGGTCCACCCTACCGTGGCCGGGCAACGCTTGATTGCCGACTACGCCTATTCGCTACTCGCCGCGCCGTGGGAACTGACCTTGCTGCCGGAAATGGCCCAAGGCACATTGCGCGCCCACCAGGACGAGCTGCGTAACCAATGGCAAGCAGACAACGGCAGTTGGCAAGCCGTCGGCCAATGGCGCGCCATAGTGGCCGGCGGCGGCCAACGCCTGGATTTCGATGATCAGAGCAGCTCGGCCAGTGGCGACGGCAGCGGCTACAACCTGAATATCGGTGGCAGCTACCGGCTCGATGAAAACTGGCGCGTGGGCGTTGCCGCCGGCCTGTATCGGCAGACCCTCGAAGCCGGAGCCAATGATTCGGACTACAAGCTCAACAGCTATATGGGCACGGCTTTCGCTCAGTATCAGCAAAATCACTGGTGGGCCGATGCCGCATTGACCGGCGGCAAGCTGGACTTCGACAGCCTCAAGCGCAAGTTCGCCCTGGGTGTCAGTGAAGGCTCGGAGAAAGGTGATACCGATGGCTGGCTCTGGGCACTGAGCGGCCGCGTGGGGTATGACATCGCCACACCGGGCAGCGACTGGCACCTGTCGCCGTTCATCAGCGCCGATTACGCGCGGGTTGAAGTCAATGGTTACTCGGAGAAAAACAGCCGCTCCACTGCTCTGACCTTTGATGATCAACAACGCGACTCCAAGCGCCTGGGCGCCGGCCTGCAAGGCAGCTACCGCATCACGCCGCAAACCCAGGTTTTTGGCGAAGTGGCACACGAGCATGAGTTTGAAAATGACACCCAGAAGGTGAACATTTCGCTCAACAGCGTCCAGGGAATCGACTTCAAGCTGGACGGGTATACGCCTCGCAGTAACTCTGACCGCTTGAGCCTGGGTGTCAGCCACAAGCTGACTCAGGACCTGGCACTGCGCGCGGCGTATAACCTGAGGAAGGATGACAATTTGACCCAGCAAGGCATCAATGTCGGGGTCAGTCTGGATTTCTAAATACTGCGCAAAACAAATGTGGGAGCGGGCTTGCTCGCGAATACGGTGTATCAGTCACACATGTATCGACTGACACTCTGTATTCGCGAGCAAGCCCGCTCCCACATTTTTTATTCCAGCTTCAGTCTCGTGGAGCTTGCTCTGCCAATGCCACGGCACGGAACATCGCTCGGCGCTTGTTCAGGGTTTCTTCCCACTCAAGGGCCGGCACCGAGTCCGCCACAATCCCACCACCAGCCTGCACATGCAGTTCGCCATCCTTGATCACGGCCGTGCGGATCGCAATGGCGGTGTCCATATTGCCGTTCCAGGCAAAATACCCGACGGCGCCGCCGTAGACACCACGCTTGACCGGCTCCAGTTCGTCGATGATTTCCATCGCACGGATCTTCGGCGCCCCCGACAATGTGCCCGCCGGCAAAATCGCCCGCAGTGCGTCCATCGCCGTCAGCCCGGCCTTCAGCTCGCCGGTGACGTTGGACACGATATGCATCACATTGGAATACCGCTCGATGACCATCTTCTCGGTCAGTTTCACCGAGCCGATTTCCGAGACACGCCCGGTGTCGTTGCGCCCCAGGTCGATCAGCATCAGGTGTTCGGCGATTTCCTTGTCGTCGCTGAGCAGGTCTTCTTCCAGCGCCACGTCGGCTTCTTCGGTCGCGCCACGGGGGCGCGTGCCGGCAATCGGGCGCACGGTGATCAGGTTGTCTTCAACCCGCACCAGCACTTCCGGCGAACTGCCCACGACGTGGAAGTCGCCAAAATTGAAAAAGTACATATACGGCGTCGGGTTGAAGCAACGCAGTGCGCGGTACAGGTCAATCGGCGCCGCCTTGAAGTCGATGGACATGCGTTGCGACGGCACCACTTGCATACAATCACCGGCGAGGATGTATTCCTTGATGGTATCGACGGCACGCTCGTAGTCATCCTGGGTAAAGCTTGAGCGGAACACCGGGTCGGCCGCCGGTGGGCGGCTGAGGTCCAGGCCGCGACGCGGGGTGATCGGCTGGCGGAGTTTCTCAAGCAGCGCTTCCAGGTTGGCCTGGCCTTGTTCGAAGGCATCAGCCTGGGCCGGGTCGGCAAGGACAATCGCATGCATCTTGCCGGCGAGGTTGTCGAACACCACCACCGCGTCGGACACCATCAGCAAAATGTCCGGTACGCCCAGCGGGTCCGGGTTCGGGCATTTGCCCAAGCGCTTCTCCACATAACGAACGCAGTCATAGCCGAAGTACCCCACCAGGCCGCCATTGAAGCGCGGCAGGCCAGCGATGGTCGGCACGTTGTAGCGCGCCTTGAAGGTTTCGACAAAAGCCAGCGGATCTTCTACGTCATGACTTTCGATCTCCACGCCATCATGGGTGATGCTCACATGATGGTCGTGTACCCGCAGCACCGTGCGGCATGGCAGGCCAATGATCGAGTAACGCCCCCACTTCTCACCGCCCTGTACCGACTCGAGCAGGTAGGAGTTGGGCTCGTCGGCCAGCTTCAAGTAGATCGACAGTGGCGTATCGAAGTCGGCCAGGGTTTCGCAAGCCATGGGGATACGGTTATAGCCGGCAGCGGCCAAACGCAGGAATTCTTCGCGGGTCATGAGGTGCCTCGTGGTGTGAGGGTCAAACAGTCAGGTAGGCAAACGTGCCGCAAACGCGGCCAGGATCAGTCAGGCGCGCCAACGCCAGCGGGCCAGGGCCTTGATGACTTTCATCCAGAGTTTGCGAGTGACCACCACGATGGAATTTCCAGAAGGGGACGAATCAATGTCGGGCAACGTTATCTCAGCGCCAGCGCCCAAGCAACCGGGGATTAGCAGTCGCAGGTCATCAATCACCAGTGCGGGGGACTCCTCCGCAATCGGCCGGCCATGGTTGTAACCATAACTCAAGGCCACACACTGCACGCCCGCCGCCTTGGCCGCCAGCACATCACTGCGCGAATCGCCGACAAACAGCGACTGAGATGCCGGAATATTGGCCATTTTCATTACGAAAAACAGCGCCGCAGGGTCGGGTTTTTTCTGCGGCAAGGTATCGCCGCCGATGATCCAGCGGAAGTAGCGACCGATTTTCATCTGGTCCAACAACGGCGCAACGAAGCGCTCCGGCTTGTTGGTGATCAGGGCCATTTCCACGCCCTGCTTGCTCAACCACTTGAGGGTGTCGCGCACACCGGGGTAAACCACGGTCAGTTCGTGGCTGCTTTCATAAGCGGCATTGAACAGTTCCAAGGCATGTTCTGCCTCTACCTCATCCACACCCGTGGCATCGATGTCGTTGGCCAGGGCCCGGCGCACCAACATCGGTGCGCCATTGCCAACCCATTCGCGCACCGACTCGACCCCTGCCGGCTTGCGCCCCAGCTTGAGCAGCATCTGGTCCACCGCGGCCGCCAGGTCAGGCACCGAGTCGATCAAGGTACCGTCCAGATCGAACATCACCAGCCGTGGCAATTTGCCGGGGAACAACTGCTCAAAACCGCTCATGGACGCGCCAGCGCCAGTTCGGCACGCATCTTGTCGATGACGGCCTGGTAGTCGGGGGCGTTGAAGATCGCCGAGCCAGCCACGAAGGTATCGGCACCTGCTGCGGCGATCTCACGAATATTGTTGACGTTGACCCCGCCGTCGATCTCCAGGCGAATGTCACGCCCCGACGCATCGATCAGCGCACGGGCCTCACGCAGCTTGTTCAAGGTGCCAGGGATGAACTTCTGCCCGCCGAAGCCTGGGTTGACGCTCATCAGCAAGACCATGTCGACCTTGTCCATCACATACTCAAGCACGCTCAGCGGAGTAGCCGGGTTGAATACCAGGCCCGCCTTGCAGCCGCCTTCGCGGATCAGTTGCAAGGTGCGGTCAACGTGCAACGTAGCTTCCGGGTGGAAGGTGATGTAAGTCGCACCCGCCTCGATGAAGTCACCGACAATACGGTCCACCGGGCTGACCATCAGGTGCGCATCAATCGGCGCAGTGATGCCGTACTTGCGCAACGCGGCGCACACCATCGGGCCGATGGTCAGGTTGGGTACGTAGTGGTTGTCCATGACATCGAAGTGCACGAAGTCGGCACCGGCGGCCAACACCTTGTCCACTTCCTCACCCAGGCGGGCGAAGTCGGCAGAGAGAATCGATGGAGCAATGACGAAGGGCTGCATGACGCACCTTTTTTGAGCTAAATCACGATGGCGCGCATTGTATACCTCATGCTTTGCTGCGCGCACCGTGACCTATCTCAACGGTTAGTAAGCTGCCCGGTAGATTTTTTCGATATCGGCGGCGCTGAGCTTGCGCGGGTTGTTGCGCATCAAGCGCTCAATGCCTGCAGCTTCGCTGGCCATGGCCGGGATGGCGTCCTCGGGCACGCCGAAACTGCGCAGGCCGGACGGGATCTCCACTGCCGCACATAGCCGCGTCATCGCCTCTACAGCCTGGTCGGCAGCGTCATTCACACTCAGCCCGGCGATATTGACGCCCATGGCCTGGGCAATGTCCTGCATACGCTCGACGCAGGCCAACTTGTTCCAGTGCATCACATACGGCAACAACAGCGCGTTGCTTACGCCATGGGCAATGTTGAAGCGCCCACCCAACGGGTAAGCCAGCGCATGCACGGCACCGACGCCAGCGTTGCCAAAGGCCATGCCGGCCATCAGGCTGGCGGTGGCCATGTCGTCACGGGCCTGCAGGTTCGCCGGATTGGCGTAAGCCTTGGGCAACGCGCTGGCAATCAATTTGATCGCACCGATGGCCAGGGCGTCGGTAATCGGCGAGGCATTCAGCGACAGGTAGGACTCGATGGCGTGCACCAAGGCGTCCACACCACTGGCGGCCGTGACACCGCGCGGGCAGGTCAAGGTCATTTGCGGGCTGATCAACGCAACGTCCGGCAGCAAGTAATCGCTGACGATGCCTTTTTTCAGCTGTGCGGCCTTGTCGGACAGTATCGCTACATTGGTCACCTCCGAGCCGGTGCCGGCCGTGGTGGGGATGGCGATCAACGGCGGGCCTTTGCGCGGTACCTGATCGACGCCAAACAAGTCCGCCAGCGCGCCGTGATAACCGGCATAGGCCGCCACGCTCTTGGCGATGTCGATGGCACTGCCGCCGCCCACACCGATCAGGCCGTCATGCCCGCCTTCGCGGTACGCACGCATGCAGTCTTCGACGATGGCAATTTCCGGATCGGGCAGCACACGGTCGAAGATTTCGTAGGCTCGATCACCCAGATGCTCCAGGGCCAGCGCTACGGTACCGGACTGGACCAGCGCGGCGTCGGTGACGATCAACGGATTATCCACATCCAGACGCGTGAGTTCGGCAGCCAGTTGTTCGATGGCACCTGCGCCGGTCAGCAGTTTGTGGGCGATCTTGAATGAGGAAGTACTCATGTGCGCGGCCTCTTATGAATGATGGGCTGGCACAAGAATAGCCGCACCTGGCGTGTTGTCTGCCATTCATTGGCTGAATGGCCGCGCCGCGCTCATCAAGGCTGCTAACAAACCGCCGATAACCTGTTGGTAATGAGAACCGCGCCTCATACCCCTGACAAATACCGACCAACCCATTAGGCTGCTGGAATCACTTCTGGCCGGGAATCAACGATGCTTTTTCTTCACCGTTCGGCACTGCCAGCACTGTGCCTGTCACTCCTGTTTACCAGCGTCTTGCCTGTTCAGGCCGAGGATGCACCCTCGCCTGCCGTCGAAAAACCGGCTGAACGCCAGCCACTGCCCGAGCGTAGCCAACAAGAAGCCAGTGCGCTCGAACGGCAGGTTCCGCAGCAGGAGCAACAGCAATTGCAGGCTGGTAGCGATTCGTTCCTGGCGCTGTGGAAACCGGCCAACAGCGCCGAAGCTGAAGGGGTGGTGATCCTCGTACCAGGCGCTGGGGAAACCGCAGACTGGCCGCAAGCAATTGCGCCTCTGCGGCGCAAGTTGCCGGGCGCCGCCTGGGGCACCCTCAGCCTGTCATTGCCTGACGTCAGTGTGGACACCCTGCCGCCACGGGTCATCGAACCGCCTGAAGCCGTAGTCGATACCAGCAGCAAGGAAGGCAGTACCGCTGCCAAGCCGGTCGAACAGGCCGCCAGCGCTGAGGCCGAAGGCACTGACCCGGCGGTGGTGCCGGGGGCGGATGAACAGGACAAGACCGACGCCAAGCGCATCTTCGACCGCATCGACGCCGCCGTCGCCTTCGCCCAGACACAAAGTGCCCGCAGCGTGGTGTTGCTCGGCCATGGCACCGGGGCCTGGTGGGCGGCACGCTACCTGAGCGAGAAACAACCCTCCCAGGTGCAGAGGTTGGTGATGGTGGCCGGCAAGACGCCCGCAGCTCGCCAACCGGACCTGCAGCAACTGGCGCCGGCCTTGAAGGTACCCACGGCGGACGTGTTCTATCAAGAAGGCGCCCTGGAACGCAAAAACGCCCAGGAACGACTCCAGGCGGCCAAGCGCTCGAAGAATGACAGCTATAAACAGGTATCGCTCACCGCGCTGCCCGGCAATAGCGCGGCAGAGCAGGAGCAGCTGTATCGCAGGGTTCGCGGCTGGTTGAGCCCACAGGGCGGCGCAGACTGACACTCCGCTATCGGGGGCAACATCGCTCCTACAATTAGGGCTTGCCACTGCCACATAGAGTTGAGTGGCGATAGCCTCAGCGAAAATCGCGCCGCTCACGAATCAACGCATAAGCGTTATGCAATTCACGGGTTCGTTCAGTCGCCTCTCGCACTTGCGCGGGGCTGGCACCCGTGCCGGCGATCTTGTCCGGATGGTGACGGCTGAGCAGGCGGCGGTAGGCGCGCTTGATCAGCGAAGGCTCAGTGGTTGCCGTCACCCCCAGGATACGCATCGCCTCCTGGTAGGCCCCCCCACGATTGGCCACCGGCTTGCGCTCCGGCGCGTAATCGGTCGCCAATGCCTGCAGCTGCTGCGACGTCCAGCCCAGCCACTTGCCCCACTGGTCGATCAGGTCGCGCTCGGCAGCATCCGCACGACCGTCCGCCCACGCCATGCGCCAACAGGCGCGCAGCACGCCTTCCGCCGCATGGGGCTGCGTCTTGAGCACCCGCAGGTAACTGCGTACCCGGTCGCTGCCGGACTTGCCACGGTTGAAGGCGCTGATCGCACGGCGCTGGGCCGGCTCACTCATGTCCAGTGCGCGCATTTCCTGGCGTGCTTGCTGGATATGCCCGTCGACAACCCGGCCATTACTTTTGGCCAGGCGTCCCAGCAGCACGAACAACAGTTCGTCGTTGCGCAAGGCCGGACGCCCACCCAGGCGTTCACGTAACTGCGCCCAACTGTGCAATTGCAAGCGACGATCCAAGGCCTGCCCCAGCAATGCCCCCAACAATGCCCCCGGAATACTGGCAATGGCAAAGCCAGCCCCGGCGCCGATCAGCGTCCCTGGCCACAACATCCTAGCGTCCCTTTGTCAGCAAGGTTTCGACCTGCGCCAGTCGCTCCAGCGTCCCCACGTCCACCCAGCGTCCCGCCATGTGCTCCCCCGTTACCAGACCTTTGGCCATGGCCTCGCGCAACAGCGGGGCCAGCTTGAAGGCACCGGCGCTGCAACCCGCGAACAACTTGGGGTCGAGCACTGAAATGCCACTGAAGGTCAGGTTATCGGCACCGGGCGCGGCATCATGAAGCACACCGTGATCCAGGTAGAAATCCCCGCCCGACGGGTGGTGCGCAGGGTTGTCGACCATCACCAAGTGCGCCAGGCCCCGGATCGGCTGCTTGAGCTGGGTGAAATCGTAGTCAGTCCAGATATCGCCATTGACCACCAGAAACGGTTCGTCGCCCAACAGCGGCAACGCCTGGAATATACCGCCTCCCGTTTCCAGCGGCTCACCCTCCGGGGAGTAGCGGATGCGCAGACCGAACTGGGCACCGTCGCCCAGGTAGCTTTCGATCTGCTCGCCGAGCCAGGCGTGGTTGATCACGATCTCGGTAAAGCCGGCCTTCGCCAAGGCTTCAAGGTGATACTCGATCAGCCGCTTGCCGCCGGCTTGCACGAGCGGTTTGGGCGTATGCAGGGTGAGCGGGCGCATGCGCTCGCCCTTGCCCGCCGCCAGGATCATCGCCTTCATACGCTGGCCTCGGCAGGTTCGCGCAGGCTGGCGAGCAATTCGCCCAGGTCACTCAACTCAGGTCGGTCGGCAAGCACCGCGTCTATATAAGCAAAGAAACGCGGCACGTCGGCCAGGTAGCGTGGCTTGCCGTCGCGGTGGCAGATACGCGAAAAAATGCCGATAACCTTGAGGTGACGCTGCACGCCCATCAGGTCGCTGGCACGCAGGAACTCTTCAAAGTCGTCCTGTACGGGAATCCCCAGTTGCCCGGCGCGCTGCCAATAGCCGCGCTGCCATTCACGAACGCGGGCCTGGGGCCAACTGAGGAAGGCATCCTTGAACAGGCAGGTAATGTCATAGGTCACCGGGCCGTAGACCGCGTCCTGGAAATCCAGCACGCCTGGGCTTGGCTCACTGATCATCAGGTTGCGCGGCATGTAGTCGCGGTGCACCAATACCTTGGGCTGGGCCAGGGCGCTGTCGATCAACTGCTGGCTGGCACGTTGCCAGAGGGCTTGTTGCTCAGGGTCGAGGTCGATGCCCAGGTGACGACGCACGTACCATTCCGGGAACAGTTCCAGCTCGCGACGCAATAAGGCTACGTCATAGCTGGGCAACGGCGCATCCATCGGCAATTGCTGGAAAGCCAGCAGCGCGTCGATGGCATCGGCAAATAATTGATCGGCATTTTCACCGTCAATCACGTCCAGATAGGTTTTTCTGCCCAGGTCATTGAGCAAAAGAAAGCCTCGGGGCAAATCTTCTGCATAAATTTTTGGCACATTTATTCCAGATTTCGCCAGCAAATGCGCAATATCGACGAAAGGTTTGCAGTTTTCCTGGGGGGGTGGCGCGTCCATGACGACGAACGTATGGGCACCGCCCTCCCATCGGAAATAACGCCTGAAACTCGCGTCGCTGCTGGCCGCGGTCAATGTGGCCGGGGGCACGGGGCCCCAGTCCTGAGCGTTGAAGAGGATCGGCAACTGCTCATCCAGCCAGACTTCCAGCTGTTGTAAACGTAGATCTTGCTCGGGCATTACAAGGGTCTCCGACGGCGCTAGCCGTCAAGCGGGGCATGCTTTATTATCACGCATCTTTTTCAGACCATCGAGAGGCGTGCGGCCCAAACCGCGGGCAGATGGCACGCAGGAAGCCCGGACTAATAAGATGGCATTGAAATCCCCCGCGTTTCGTAGAAAATTTCCGTTGCTGGTAACCGGCAGTCTGCTGGCCTTGCAACCTTTCGCCACCTCATTCGTGGTCGCCGCGGAACAGTATGACTGCTCAGTCTCTGCTTCGGGTGCCTGGGATTGCGCGCCGAAGACCGCCGCCGCCCCATTGCCACCGCGCCCGGTGCATGACGGTGCTGCCGTCAGCTCGGCCAACAGCACGCCGCAAGGCAAAGCTGGCGGCAGCGTCGACGCCGAGCCCAAGACCATGCTGGTCACCGAAGCCAAGGGCCGTGGCCTGCGTTCGCGCAGTGCCGACTACAGCCACCTGGACTGGGTACCTCGCGACAAGCTGACCGCAGCACAGTTGGCCGAAACCGGCCCTTACTGCGGCGGCGCCTACATTGAGCCGACTCGTCCTGGCATGAACGACAAGACGAACAAGAGCGATGCGCCGACCTTCATCGGCGCCAAGGCCTCTCGTTACGAGCAGGAGCAGCAGGTCGCTACCCTGGCCGGTGACGTGGTCATGCGCCAGGGCAGCATGCAGCTGGAGTCGGACGAAGCCAGCCTGTACCAGGCCGAGAACCGTGGCGAGCTGAACGGCAAGGTGCGCCTGCGCGACAACGGCGCCCTGATCGTGGGTGACCATGCCCAGGTCCAGCTCGACACCGGTGCCGCCCAGATCGACAACGCCGAATACGTGATGCACAAGTCACGCATCCGCGGTAACGCGCTGTACGCCAAGCGTGCAGAAAACGCGATCATCCGTCTCAAGGACGGTACGTACACTACCTGCGAGCCGGACAGCAACGCCTGGCAGCTCAAGGGCAACAACATCACGTTGAACCCGGCCACCGGTTTCGGTACCGCGACCAACGCGACGTTGCGGGTCAAGAACATCCCGATCCTGTACACCCCGTACATCTACTTCCCGATCGACGACCGTCGTCAATCCGGTTTCCTGCCGCCGAGTTTCAGCACCGGCAGCGAGACTGGCTTTACATTGGTAACGCCGTACTACTTCAACCTGGCACCGAACTACGATGCCACGTTGTACCCGCAGTACATGACCAAGCGCGGCTTGTTGATGGAGGGCGAATTCCGCTATCTGACCAAGTCGAGTGAAGGGCAGTTTGGTGGGGCGTATCTCAACGACGATAATGACGAACGAAGCAAGCAGACCGACTCCGAGAAAACCCGTTATATGCTCAATTGGCAGCATAGGGGTGGGTTGGATTCGCGCCTGACGACCCAGGTCGATTACACCAAGATCAGTGATCCGTTCTACTTCCAGGATTTGAAGTCCTTTCAGGAAGGCGTTCAGAGCCAGGACTTCCTGAACCAGCAGGGTACCGTGAGTTACCGTGGCGACAGCTACCAGGCTGCCGTGAACTTGCAGTCGTACCAGCTGGCGACGATTTCCCAGATCACCCCGTATGATCGACTACCGCAAATTACCTTTAACGGTACCCTCCCGTTTCAACCGGCAGGGCTGAACTTCTCCTATGAGACCGAAGCAGTCAGGTTTGATCGTGACCTGCGCAGCGGTAGAGTTCGCGACCAAGATGGTGGCCCGTTTAATGCTGATGGCACCATTGGTGAGAGACGCCTGGATGAAAACGTGACAGGTCTGACCCGTGCAAACGGTACCCGTCTGAACGTTGCGCCAGCCGTCTCGTACCCGATGAACTGGAGCTACGGTTTTATCACGCCGAAGCTGAAGTACGTCTATACCAAATATGACTTGGATCTAGATGGTAAAGGCAAGGACCAAATGGCCCTAGCTGGCCAGACATTTAACAGCTCGCAAGATCGCTCGGTGCCTATTGCCAGCATCGACAGCGGCCTGTACTTCGACCGCACGACCAATTGGTTCGGCAAAGACTATAACCAGACCCTCGAACCTCGTGCGTTCTACCTCTATGTGCCGAACAAAGACCAAAGTGACATTCCGGTTTTCGACACCAGCGAAAACTCTTTCAGCTACTCCTCCCTATTCCGGGATAACCGCTTCAGTGGTTCCGACCGTATTGGCGACGAGAATAAACTGTCGTTTGGTCTTACCAGCCGTTGGATCGAAGAAAATGGCTTCGAACGCCAGCGTGCATCCATCGGTCAAGCGGTGTACTTCAAGGACCGTGAAGTTCAATTGCCGGGCGTTGATGCCAAGACGCGCGATGATGCGCACTCCAATGTTTCTCCAATCGCATTGGAATACGAGTTCCGCTTCAACCGCGACTGGCGCGCGACTGCCGACTACAACTGGGATACCGACAGCCATAGCCCTCGCTCCGGCAGCGCAATGTTCCACTACCAGCCGGAAGACAACCCGAACAAGGTGGTCAACCTCGGCTACCGCTATCGCAACGACCAAGTGGTCTACAACCAGTTGACCGGGAAATGGCAGTTCGGTGGTGACTTCGGCCAAGAAGGTGATCCGAACTTTGTGAAGGATTACTACAAAATCCAGCAACACGACTTCTCGATGATGTGGCCGATCGTTCCGCAGTGGAACCTGATCACCCGCTGGCAGTATGACTATGCTCGCAACCGCACCCTGGAAGCCTTCGGTGGTTTCGAGTACGACAACTGCTGCTGGAAACTGCGCGTCATCAACCGTTACTGGGTTTCCAACGACGAGTACAGCCAGATCGCCCCTCAAAACGAAAAGGGTGACCACGGGCTCTTCTTCCAGATCGTCCTCAAAGGACTCGGCGGCCTGACCGGCGCCAAGGTAGAGAGCTTCCTCGACAAAGGCATTGAAGGTTATCGTGAACGTGAAGACAAAGCTTTCTGAGTGTTTGCGCCCGCTAGTGCTGGGCGCGCTGTTCCTGGGTACTGTTTCGGCACACGCCGCGGTTCAGCAGCTGGATAAAGTAGCGGCCATCGTCGATAACGACGTGATCATGCAGAGCCAGCTGGACCAACGGGTCAAGGAAGTTCAGCAGACCATCGCCAAACGTGGCGGTGGTGTGCCACCGACCAGCGTCCTGGAATCTCAGGTACTGGAACGCCTGATCGTCGAAAACCTGCAACTGCAGATTGGCGAACGTTCCGGCATCCGTATTTCGGACGAAGAACTGAACCAGGCTGTTGGCACCATTGCTCAACGCAACAACATGAGCATTGATCAGTTCCGCGCCGCCCTGGCCCACGATGGCCTGTCCTATGAGGACGCCCGTGACCAGATCAAGCGCGAAATGATCATTAGCCGTGTGCGCCAGCGCCGTGTGGCCGAACGGGTTCAGGTGTCCGAGCAGGAAGTGAAGAACTTCCTGGCTTCGGACCTGGGCAAGATGCAGCTCTCCGAAGAGTTGCACTTGGCCAATATCCTGATTCCAACCCCGGACGGAGCCAACTCGGAGCAGCTCAATGCCGCCGCCGCTAAAACCCAGGCGATCTACGAGCGCCTGAAAGCGGGTGCAGATTTTGCCCAGATGGCCATTGCTCAGTCCGGCAGCGATAACGCCCTCGAAGGCGGTGACATGGGCTGGCGTAAAGCCGCTCAATTGCCGCCTCCGTTTGATCGCGAATTGAGCGCCATGGAAGTCGGCGGCATCACCCAGCCAGCCCGCACCCCGGGTGGTTTCATCATCCTCAAGCTACTGGAACGTCGCGGCGGCGAAACCTCGTTGAAAGACGAAGTTCATGTTCGTCACATCCTGGTCAAACCGAGCGAAATCCGCACCGAAGCACAAACCAAGGAACTGGCCCAGAAGATCTATGACCGCATTGAAAGCGGTGAAGACTTCGCCACCCTGGCTAAAAGTTTCTCGGAAGACCCAGGCTCTGCCCTTAACGGCGGCGACCTGAACTGGATCGACCCGAGGGCACTGGTGCCCGAGTTCCAGCAGGTCATGGCCGACACGCCACAAGGCGTATTGTCCAAGCCGTTCAAGACCCAATACGGTTGGCATGTCCTGGAAGTCCTTGGCCGTCGCGCCACGGACAACACCACCCAGGCTCGCGAGCAGCAAGCCCTGACCGTACTGCGTAACCGCAAATACGACGAAGAGCTGCAAACCTGGCTGCGTCAGATCCGTGACGAAGCTTATGTAGAGAACAAGCTGCCAGGCGCCGAGCAAACAGGCACCGACCAGGCAACCCAGTGAAACCCCAGCGTTTCGCAGTGACACCCGGCGAGCCGGCCGGCATTGGTCCAGACCTGTGCCTGCTGCTCGCCTCGCAACCCCAGCCACACCCCCTGATTGCCATTACCAGCCGCGACCTGCTCCTTGAGCGGGCCGCGCAGCTGGGTGTGGCCGTCAATCTGCTGGACGTGGCGCCAGGCAACTGGCCCGACCTGCCGGCCCCCGCCGACAGCCTGTATGTGTGGGACACCCCGCTACAGGCCAAGGTGGTTGCCGGGCAGTTGAACACGGCCAACGCGGCATTCGTGCTGCAGACGTTGACCCGTGCGGGCCAAGGCTGCATCGACGGCGACTTTGCCGGCATGATCACCGCACCGGTGCACAAAGGCGTGATCAACGAATCCGGCATCGCCTTTTCCGGCCATACCGAATTCCTAGCGGAACTGACCCATACCGCTCAAGTGGTGATGATGCTCGCCACCCGTGGCCTGCGTGTGGCGCTGGTGACCACCCACTTGCCGCTGCGTGAAATCGCCGATGCCATCACTGCCGAGCGTGTGGAGCGTGTCACGCGCATCCTGCACAGCGACCTGCAACACAAATTCGGCATTGCCCAACCGCGCATCCTGGTCTGCGGGCTCAACCCCCACGCCGGTGAAGGCGGCCACTTGGGCCATGAAGAAATCGACATCATTGAACCAACACTAGAGCGCCTGCGCCAAGAAGGCATGGACCTACGCGGTCCATTGCCTGCAGACACTCTGTTCACCCCCAAATATCTGGAGCACTGCGATGCAGTGCTGGCGATGTACCACGACCAGGGGCTGCCCGTGCTGAAATACAAAGGCTTCGGCGCCGCAGTCAACGTGACACTGGGCCTGCCGATCATCCGCACCTCCGTCGACCATGGCACCGCCCTGGACCTCGCAGGCAGCGGCAAGATCGATACCGGCAGCCTGCACGTGGCACTGGAAACCGCCTATCAGATGGCCGAGACCCGTATATGACTGAGCATTACCAACACCGGGCGCGCAAGCGTTTCGGGCAGAACTTCCTGCACGACGCTGGCGTGATCGATCGCATCCTGCGCTCAATCCACGCCAAGCCAGAAGACCGCCTGCTGGAAATCGGCCCAGGCCAGGGTGCGCTGACCCAGGGCCTGCTGGCCAGCGGCGGGCAACTGGACGTCGTGGAACTGGACAAAGACCTGATCCCGATCCTCAACCAGCAGTTCGCCGGCAAAGCCAACTTCAACCTGCACCAGGGCGACGCGCTGAAGTTCGACTTCAATAGCCTTGGCGCTGCGCCCAACAGCCTGCGGGTGGTGGGTAACCTGCCGTACAACATTTCCACGCCGCTGATTTTCCACCTGCTGAACAACGCCGGAATCATCCGCGACATGCACTTCATGCTGCAAAAGGAAGTGGTGGAGCGCCTGGCCGCAGGCCCTGGCGGTGGTGATTGGGGTCGTTTGTCGATCATGGTCCAGTATCACTGCCGCGTGGAGCACCTGTTCAACGTCGGTCCAGGCGCGTTCAACCCGCCGCCGAAGGTCGATTCGGCCATCGTACGCCTGGTGCCGCATGCCGTGCTGCCGCACCCGGCAAAGGACCACAAACTGCTGGAACGCGTCGTGCGGGAGGCGTTCAACCAGCGCCGCAAGACCTTGCGTAACACCCTCAAGGCCCTGCTGAGCAATGCCGAGATCGAAGCTGCCGGCGTTGATGGAAGCCTGCGCCCCGAGCAACTGGACCTGGCCGCGTTCGTACGCTTGGCTGACCAGCTTGCCATCCAGCCTGCATCCGTAGTGGAATAGGCCGTAAGAACTCGATGCAATCCAATGTGGGAGCGGGCTTGCTCGCGAATGCGCAGTATCAGTCACCAAATGTGTAACTGATGCACCGTCTTCGCGAGCAAGCCCGCTCCCACATTTGCTCCGCGTTATACCGATAACGCTTGCCGGCTGCCCGACACATGTCTGGCCTAGCGCCCTCCTCTTGGCCTAGACTGACCCGCATCTGCTGTCCTTCGCTTTTAAGGCCTCTTGCATGTCCGATCCTCGCTATCAGATAGACGTCAGCGTCGTCACCCGCTTCCTGGCGGACCAATCGCAACCCGAACATAACCGCTTCGCCTTTGCCTACACCATTACAGTGAAGAACAACGGGCTGGTGCCGGCCAAGCTGCTGTCGCGCCACTGGGTCATCACCGATGGCGACGGCCAGGTCGAGGAAGTGCGCGGGGCAGGCGTTGTCGGCCAGCAACCGTTGATCGACAGCGGCGCCAGCCACACTTATAGCAGCGGCACGGTGATGACCTCCAAGGTCGGCACCATGCAAGGCTCGTATCAAATGAAGGCCACTGACGGCCAACTGTTCGACGCAATCATCAAGCCATTCCGCCTGGCCGTGCCAGGAGCCCTGCACTGATGGCGACGTACGCTGTCGGCGACCTGCAAGGCTGCCTGGCCCCTCTCAAGCGCCTGCTGGAGCGCGTAGCCTTCGACCCCGCAAATGATCGCTTGTGGTTGGTGGGCGACCTGGTCAACCGCGGCCCCCAGTCTCTGGAAACCCTGCGCTACCTCTATAACCTGCGTGATTCTTTGGTATGCGTGCTGGGCAACCATGACCTGCACTTGCTTGCGGCCGGCAACAACATCGAGCGCCTCAAAAAAGGCGACACCCTGCGTGAAATTCTCGAAGCTCCGGACCGCGCTCAACTGCTCGACTGGCTGCGCCGGCAAAAGCTCATGCACTACGACGAGGACCGCAACATGGCCTTGGTGCATGCCGGTATCCCGCCGCAGTGGACGCTGAAAAAAGCTCTCAAGTGCGCCGCCGAAGTTGAAAGTGCATTGGCCGATGACAACCTGTACACCGCTTACCTCGACGGCATGTACGGCAACGACCCGGTGAAGTGGGACAACGAGCTCACCGGCGTCGCCCGCCTGCGAGTGATCACCAACTATTTCACACGCATGCGCTTCTGCACGGCCGAAGGCAAACTGGACCTCAAGAGCAAGGAAGGCGCCGACAGCGCCCTCCCCGGCTATAAGCCCTGGTTCGCCTACAAGGAACGCAAGACCCGTGACACGAAGATCATCTTTGGTCATTGGGCCGCGCTGGAAGGCAAGTGCGATGAGCCCGGCGTGTTCGCCCTCGACACCGGTTGCGTGTGGGGCGGTGCCATGACCCTGATGAACATCGACACGGGCGAGCGCCACGACTGCCAGTGCGAATCCCCCCTTTCCATTACCCAGCCGGCCGCCACCAAGCCATAGGAGCCCGCCATGACCGAATTCAAACGTATCCCCCCCGAACAAGCCCAGGCCCTGCGCGAGCAAGGTGCTGTAGTCGTCGACATCCGCGACCAGCCTACTTACGCCGCCGCCCACATCAGCGGCGCGCAGCATCTGGACAACGTCAACATCGCCGACTTCATACGCGCCGCCGACCTCGATGCGCCGTTGATCGTCGCCTGCTACCACGGCAATTCCAGCCAGAGCGCAGCCGCGTACTTGATCAGCCAGGGTTTCTCCGACGTCTATAGCCTGGACGGCGGGTTTGAGCTGTGGCGTACGACCTATCCTGCGGAAATTTCTTCAGGCGATTCGCAATAATTTTTTTCACACCCCGCTACCCCGCGTGACGCTTGGGCTTGCGCCGTTTCTGACGAACGGCGCAGCCAAACTAATTGCGCATCGCGCCTTGACCTCCCGGATTCCGAACTATCCTTAAGCGCAGGCCATCCGAATCAGGGGAGAGCCGGTACACCGGCGTACGGGTCATCGGTAACGTTTCAGGGTGTTCTGGGGGGAAAACAGCCATTGGCGTGCGTCAATGACTGCCAGCATCGACTGATTGATCCGGCGTCGGCTCCACGTATCGAGCGAGGTGACGACGTCATGAGTATCTTTAGCCACTTCCAACAACGCTTCGCGTCCACACAGCAGGAAGAACTCACGCTTCAGGAGTATCTCGAGCTGTGCAAGCAGGACCGCAGCACCTACGCCTCTGCCGCCGAACGCCTGCTACTGGCGATTGGCGAGCCAGAACTGGTGGAAACCGCCAATAATTCGCGCCTGTCGCGGATATTTTCCAACAAGGTGATCCGCCGCTATCCGGCCTTTGAAGACTTCCATGGGATGGAAGAATGCATCGACCAGATCGTTTCCTACTTCCGCCATGCCGCCCAAGGTCTGGAAGAGAAGAAGCAGATTCTCTATTTGCTCGGCCCGGTCGGCGGCGGCAAATCGTCCCTGGCGGAAAAGCTCAAGCAATTGATCGAGAAGGTGCCCTTCTATGCGATCAAGGGCTCGCCGGTCTTCGAGTCGCCCCTGGGCCTGTTCAACGCCACGGAAGATGGCGCGATCCTCGAGGAAGACTTCGGTATCCCGCGGCGCTACCTCAATACCATCATGTCGCCCTGGGCCACCAAGCGCCTGGCCGAGTTCGGCGGTGATATCAGCCAGTTCCGCGTGGTGAAACTCTACCCGTCGATCCTCAACCAGATCGGCGTGGCCAAGACCGAACCCGGCGATGAAAACAACCAGGACATTTCGGCACTGGTGGGCAAAGTCGATATCCGCAAGCTGGAAGAATTCCCGCAGAACGACGCCGATGCCTACAGCTATTCGGGCGCATTGTGCCGGGCCAACCAGGGCCTGATGGAATTTGTAGAGATGTTCAAGGCACCGATCAAGGTGTTGCACCCACTGCTAACCGCCACCCAGGAAGGTAACTACAACAGTACCGAAGGCCTGGGAGCGATTCCGTTTACCGGGATCCTGCTGGCACACTCCAACGAATCGGAATGGCATACCTTCCGCAACAACAAGAACAACGAAGCCTTCATCGACCGGATCTATATCGTCAAGGTGCCGTACTGCCTGCGGGTCAGCGACGAAATCAAAATCTACGACAAACTGCTGTTCAACAGCTCCCTGGCCAAGGCCCATTGCGCGCCCGACACTCTGAAGATGCTTGCCCAGTTCACCGTGCTGTCGCGCCTCAAGGAGCCGGAGAACTCGAACATCTACTCAAAAATGCGCGTGTATGACGGCGAGAACCTCAAGGACACCGATCCCAAGGCCAAGTCGATCCAGGAATACCGTGACACGGCGGGTGTAGACGAAGGCATGAACGGTCTGTCGACGCGCTTTGCGTTCAAGATCTTGTCCAAGGTTTTCAACTTCGACCCCCACGAGATTGCCGCCAACCCGGTGCACTTGCTCTACGTGCTGGAACAGCAGATTGAACAAGAGCAGTTCCAGGCCGAAACCCGTGAGCGCTACCTGCGCTTCCTCAAGGAATACCTGGCGCCGCGCTACATTGAGTTCATCGGCAAGGAAATCCAGACCGCCTACCTGGAGTCCTACAGCGAATACGGCCAGAACATCTTCGACCGCTACGTCCTGTACGCCGATTTCTGGATCCAGGATCAGGAATACCGCGACCCGGAAACCGGCGAAATCCTCAATCGCGTGGCCCTCAACGAAGAGCTGGAAAAAATCGAGAAACCCGCCGGCATCAGCAATCCGAAGGATTTCCGCAACGAAATCGTCAACTTCGTACTGCGCGCCCGTGCCAACAACAACGGCAAGAACCCCACTTGGCTCAGCTACGAGAAGCTGCGGGTGGTCATCGAGAAGAAAATGTTCTCCAACACCGAGGACCTGCTGCCCGTCATCAGCTTCAACGCCAAGGCCAGCAAGGAGGATCAGCAAAAACACAACGACTTCGTCACACGCATGGTCGAGCGAGGCTACACCGACAAACAGGTACGACTGCTCTCCGAGTGGTACCTGCGGGTTCGCAAATCGCAGTAAGGCAGCGGCAAGCGCGCACTGCCAGGCATCCGGCCTGGCAGTTGACCGCTTGTCTCTAAGCTTCCAGCCCGCGGCTTGAAGCTTGTAACGTGAAGCTGCCCGGAGGGCTCCCCATGAGCTATGTGATCGACCGACGCCTCAATGGCAAGAACAAGAGCACGGTAAACCGTCAGCGTTTCCTGCGGCGTTACCGTGACCACATCAAAAAGGCGGTAGAAGAGGCCGTCAGCCGCCGCTCCATCACCGATATGGAGCATGGCGAACAAATCAGCATTCCCGGACGGGACATCGACGAACCGGTGCTTCACCATGGCCGCGGCGGCAAACAGACCGTGGTGCACCCCGGCAACAAGGAATTCACCACCGGCGAACATATCCAGCGCCCACAAGGCGGTGGCGGCGGCAAAGGCCCGGGCAAAGCCGGCAACTCTGGCGAAGGCATGGATGAATTCGTATTCCAGATCACTCAGGAAGAATTCCTCGAATTCATGTTCGAAGACCTCGAACTGCCCAACCTGGTCAAACGCAACCTGACCGGCACCGATACCTTCAAGACCGTACGTGCAGGGATCAGCAACGAGGGCAACCCGTCGCGCATCAACATCATCCGCACCCTGCGCTCAGCCCATGCACGGCGTATCGCCCTGTCCGGCAGCAGCCGCGCCAAACTCAAGCTGGCCAAGGAAGAGTTGGCACGCTTGAAGCGCGAAGAACCGGACAACTTCGGCGATATCCAGGAAATAGAGGCGGAAATCGAAAAACTCAGCGCGCGCATCCACCGCGTGCCGTTCCTCGATACCTTTGACTTGAAATACAACCTGCTGGTCAAGCAACCCAACCCCAGCTCCAAGGCTGTGATGTTCTGCCTGATGGACGTTTCCGGCTCCATGACCCAGGCCACCAAGGACATCGCCAAGCGCTTCTTTATCCTGCTGTACCTGTTCCTGAAACGGAACTACGACAAGATTGACGTAGTGTTCATCCGCCATCACACCAGTGCCCGGGAAGTGGACGAAGAGGAGTTTTTCTACTCGCGGGAAACTGGCGGCACCATTGTTTCCAGCGCACTGAAGCTGATGCAGGAGATCATGGCCGAGCGCTACCCCGCCAACGATTGGAACATCTACGCCGCCCAAGCCTCCGACGGCGATAACTGGAACGACGACTCGCCGATCTGCCGGGACATTTTGATCAACCAGATCATGCCGTTCGTGCAGTACTACACTTACGTCGAAATCACCCCCCGTGAGCACCAGGCCCTGTGGTTCGAATACGAGCGCATCGGAGAAGCCTTTGCCGACACGTTCGCCCAGCAGCAACTGGTCTCGGCCGGCGATATCTACCCGGTCTTCCGTGAACTCTTCCAGCGCAGGTTAGTGACATGACCGCCAAAAAAGAGAACAAGCGCCAACCCATTTCCACTGGCTCCGAGTGGACCTTCGAACTGATCCAGGCCTATGACCGGGAAATCAGCCGTATCGCGGCGGGTTATGCCCTGGACACTTATCCCAACCAGATAGAAGTCATCACCGCTGAACAGATGATGGATGCCTATGCCTCGGTGGGCATGCCCCTGGGCTATCACCATTGGTCCTACGGGAAACACTTCCTCAGTACCGAGAAGTCCTACACACGCGGCCAGATGGGCCTGGCCTACGAGATCGTGATCAACTCCGACCCGTGCATCGCGTACCTGATGGAAGAAAACACCATCTGCATGCAGGCGCTGGTAGTGGCCCATGCCTGCTATGGGCATAACAGTTTCTTCAAGGGCAACTACCTGTTTCGAACCTGGACCGATGCCAGTTCGATCATTGATTACCTGGTGTTCGCCAAGCAATACATCATGCAGTGCGAGGAGCGCCACGGTATCGATGCGGTAGAAGACCTGTTGGACTCCTGCCATGCGCTGATGAATTACGGTGTTGACCGCTATAAACGTCCCTATCCGATTTCCGCCGAAGAGGAGCGCCTGCGCCAGAAGGAACGCGAGGAACACCTGCAGAAACAGATCAACGACCTGTGGCGCACCATCCCCAAGCGCGCCGACAAGAACAGCGACAAAGACAATGCACGCTTCCCCGCCGAACCTCAGGAAAACATCCTGTATTTCCTGGAAAAACACGCACCGCTGCTGGAGCCCTGGCAGCGTGAAATCGTGCGCATCGTGCGCAAGATCGCGCAATATTTTTATCCACAGCGTCAAACCCAGGTGATGAACGAGGGCTGGGCAACCTTCTGGCATTACACCCTGATGAACGACCTGTACGACGAGGGCTTGGTCACTGACGGCTTTATGATGGAGTTCCTCACGTCCCATACCAGCGTGGTCTTCCAGCCAGGCTTCGACAGCCCGTATTACAACGGCATCAACCCCTATGCACTGGGTTTTGCCATGTACCGCGATATCCGCCGCATGTGCGAGCACCCCACCGAGGAAGACCGCCGCTGGTTCCCGGAAATCGCCGGCAGCGACTGGCTATCGACCATCAAGTTCGCCATGAGCAGCTTCAAGGATGAGAGTTTCATCCTGCAGTACCTGTCGCCCCAGGTGATCCGCGACCTCAAGCTGTTCAGTATCCTGGACGACGACCTCAAGGACGATCTGGTCGTACCCGCCATCCACGACGAACCCGGCTACCGCATCATTCGCGAAACCCTGGCCGCGCAATACAACCTCGGTAACCGCGAACCTAACGTGCAGATCTACAGCATTGATGTGCGTGGCGACCGTTCGCTGACCTTGCGTCACCAGCAGCACGACCGCAAACCCTTGGGCGAATCCACTGAGGAAGTGCTCAAGCATCTGCATCGGCTCTGGGGCTTTGATATTCATCTGGAAACCCTGCAGGGCGACCAAGTGATGAAAACCCATCATGTGCCACCGCGCAGCGATCATAACGACAACGACTACGGCCGCCTGGACATGGCCGTCGTTCATCTCTGAGACAGCAAAGCCTCCATTGGCCAGGCTCAGGCGTTATCCTGTGCCGCTAATGGAGGCTTTTTCATGAAAATCTACAAAGTCGGCGGCGCCGTGCGTGATCGCCTACTGGGCATCGAGGTCACCGATATAGACCGCGTCGTCGTTGGCGCGACGGCTGAAGAGATGCTCGCCAAGGGTTATAAACCGGTGGGCGCCGATTTCCCGGTATTTCTCGACCCGAAGAACGGTGACGAATACGCCCTCGCTCGCACCGAACGCAAGAATGGGCGGGGTTACGGCGGCTTTATATTCCATGCGAGCCCCGACGTTACGCTGGAAGAAGACCTGATTCGGCGTGACCTGACCATCAATGCCATGGCGGAGGACGACGAGGGTAACCTGACCGATCCTTATCAGGGCCAACGCGACCTTGAAGCGCGTATTTTACGGCATGTTTCCCCCGCGTTCGCCGAAGATCCACTCCGTGTATTGCGCGTTGCGCGTTTCGCCGCGCGCTATGCGCCTCTTGGCTTCAAAGTCGCCCCTGAGACCCTGGAGTTAATGCGCCAACTCAGTGAGTCCGGCGAGTTGGAGGCCCTTACCCCCGAGCGCAGTTGGAAGGAAATCTCACGGGCGCTGATGGAAGATCAACCCCAGGTATTTATCCAAGTACTGCGTGACTGCGACGCGCTGAAAACCTTGATGCCGGAGGTGGATGGGCTGTTCGGCGTGCCGCAGCCCGCAGCTCACCACCCGGAAATTGACACCGGCGTGCACACCTTGAGCGTGCTGGAACAAGCTGCCCTGCACAAGCAACCGCTGAGCGTGCGCTGGGCCTGCCTGCTGCACGACCTGGGCAAAGGCCTGACACCTGTGGATAAGTTGCCGCAGCATATTGCACACGAGCAACGCGGCCTGAAGCTGATCAAAGCGGTGAACGAGCGTTTCAAGGTGCCGAGGGATTGCCAGGAGTTGGCCTTGCTGGTGGGGCAATATCATACCCACGGTCATCGTGCGCTTGAGCTCAAGGCCTCGACATTGCTGGAGTTGTTGCAAAGCTTCGACGTGTACCGTCGGCCACAACGCTTTGAAGAGTTCGTGGTGGCCTGCGAAATGGACGCTCGTGGCCGCAAGGGTTTTGAACAGCGCAGTTATCCACAGGCCGATTATTTGCGCGCAGCGGCAAAGGCTGCACGCGAAGTGCCGGTCGCGCCGCTGCTAGAAAAGGGTTTCAAAGGCCCCGAACTGGGCGAGGCGCTCAAGCGCGAACGGTTAAGCGCATTGAAAGCCTACAAGGAAAACCCCTCTCCTTAGGCGATGGCCGTTGTGGCAAGGGAGCTTACTCCCGCGGGACCGGGCTGGCGCTCCAGTGCGAAGCGCTCCCAAGATAGTGGGGCTGCTGCGCAGCCCAGCGGGAGCAAGCTCCCTCGCCACAACAAGCTCGGCGCCTACAAAAGAGTTCGTGGCGTGAGTGGCTGACCCTGCCATTCGAACGCAACAGGTGCCAATACCTGAGCAATCTGCGCGTCTCGCCATAATTCGGCCATTGTCTTGCCCGCCTCAGGGTGCATACGGTCCGGCGCCATCATCGACAGCGGCCACAACACAAAGGCGTTTTTCAGGATTTCGGCTCGCGGCAAGATCAATCCATCGAAATTGCCCACCAGATCGCCATACAACAACACATCGATATCCAGCGGCAGGCCTTTGCGGTCTGGCGCGTAGCGGCCATTGTCAGCCTCGATGGATTTCAAGCGACGATCCAACTCCATCAACGTCAGGTCGGTATAAGCCGACACCACCAGATTGAAAAACGGCCCACTTTTGATCCCCACCGGCTGGCTTTCGAACACCGCCGAACAGCGCATATCCGTCAAGAAACCCGCCAACGCATCCAAGCCGGCACATAGACGAGCCTCGCGGTCGATATTGCTGCCAAGCCCGAGGTAAACCTGAGTCAACGACATCCGCGCTCGATCTCCACGCCCACGCCCTTGGCAGCCGGTACCGCGCCGGGCTTGGTCAACTTGAGGTGCAGCCAGGGAATCTGGAATTCACTCATCAGCACTTCGGCCAGACGCTCGGCAAAGGTTTCCACCAGTTGGTACTGGGACTGCTCGGCAAAGGCCTGGATACGCGCAGACACCCTGGCGTAATCCAGTGCCAGGGTCAGGTCATCACCGGCCGCAGCTGGGCGATTATCCCAGGCGAAGCTCAGGTCCAGGCGCAGGCATTGCCGGATTCCGCGCTCCCAGTCGTAAGCCCCGATCACGGTGTCGACTTCCAGGCCTTCGATAAACACTCTGTCCAAGCACTTTTCTCCGCAGCACGACAAGGGCACGATGCCCCGTTAGAATCAGGGCGTCCTCGCCCGGAATAGTTAGCATGTTTTGGTCACTGGCGATTTTCGCCTACCTGCTCGGCTCGCTGTCCTTCGCCATTTTGCTCAGCCGCTTGACGGGAAATCCCGATCCGCGAATGAGTGGCTCAGGCAATGCCGGCGCCACCAATATGTTGCGCCTGGCCGGCAAGAAACTCGCCGTCCTGACCTTGCTGGGCGACGTTTGCAAGGGCCTGCTGCCCGTGCTGATCTCCAGCCTCGTCGGCCTTGGCTTGCAGCAGCAAGCCTGGGTAGGCCTATGTGCCGTCCTGGGCCACCTGTTCCCGTTGTACTTCCGTTTTCGCGGCGGCAAGGGCGTCGCCACAGCGGCCGGCATGCTGCTGGGCATTTACCTGCCTGCGGCGTTACTGGCCATGCTCGCCTGGCTGCTGACGTTCTACCTGACCCGCACCAGCTCGCTGGCCGCGCTGATTGCTACGCCGCTGACCCTGCCGCTGCTGGCCTGGCAGGAACCGCAAGCGCTGTTACCAATGAGCGTGCTGACACTGCTGATCGTCTGGCGCCACCGCGGCAATCTACGCGACCTGTTTGCCGGGCGCGAACGGCATTTTTAAATATCCCGCCTGGACTCGGCGCCCTTGAACCTTACAACGGCGGCAATTGTTCCATCGGCCAGCGCGCCTGCACGCTGATCGCCAGGCTTTCGTGCTGTCCGGCCTGCAAGCGCTGGCAACCGGCATAGGCGATCATTGCGCCGTTGTCAGTGCAGAACTCAGGGCGTGCGTAGAACACATTGCCATTCATGTCGCCGAGCATTTTTTCCAGGGAACTGCGCAACGCCTTGTTGGCGCTGACGCCGCCTGCGATCACCAGCCGCTTCATGCCCGCCTGTTTCAGGGCGCGCTTGCACTTGATGGTCAAAGTCTCCACCACAGCCTGCTGGAACGCCAGCGCGATGTCGCAACGGGCTTGCTGGCCGTCGTCCCCGGCGCTCACGCTCTGCTGCCAGGTGTTCAAGGCAGAGGTTTTCAAGCCGCTGAAACTGAACATCAGGCCAGGACGATCACACATCGGCCGCGGGAAGGTGTAGCGACCGGCAACGCCGTTCTCGGCAAGGCGGGCGATTTCCGGCCCCCCCGGATAATTAAGTCCCATCATCTTCGCGGTTTTGTCGAACGCTTCACCGGCGGCATCGTCCAGCGACTCGCCCAACAGTGTGTATTGGCCGATCCCGTCCACCTGAACCAGCTGCGTATGCCCCCCCGAAACCAACAAAGCGACGAACGGGAACTCCGGCGGTGTTTTTTCCAGCATGGGCGCCAATAAATGGCCTTCCATATGGTGCACACCAAGGGCAGGAATGCCCCAGGCAAACGCCAACGCCTGGGCACAAGAGGCCCCAACCAGCAGGGCTCCGACCAATCCGGGGCCGGCGGTGTAAGCGATGGCATCGATCTCGGTTGCCACACAGCCGGCCTCATCCAGCACCTGGCGGATCAGCGGCAGCATGCGCTTGACGTGATCGCGGCTGGCAAGCTCCGGCACCACGCCACCATAGGCGCGATGCAGGTCGATCTGACTGAACAGTGCATCGGCCAAAAGCCCGCGTTCACTGTCGTATAGTGCGACTCCGGTTTCGTCGCAGGAGGTTTCAAGTCCCAGTACTAGCATGGGTTTGCGCCTTGTAGAGGCTGAATTCGAAGGCGCGCATAATAGTCGCCACTCCCCCTCCCGACTAGCGGTTTTCGATCAGAGGCTTTGCATTCCGGGCAATGAGGGGTTAACATCCGCAACCCTTAAAAACCGACGACCTCAGCCGCGAATTTTTTGCGACGAGAACGTTGATTCCCGGTAATGAAAGAAGGTAGCTCTGGATGCCAGCCGTCAAAGTAAAAGAGAACGAACCCTTCGACGTAGCTCTGCGTCGTTTCAAGCGCTCCTGCGAAAAAGCCGGTGTTCTGGCTGAAGTTCGTAGCCGCGAATTTTATGAGAAGCCAACTTCTGAGCGTAAGCGCAAAGCAGCAGCCGCTGTTAAGCGTCACGCTAAGAAAGTTCAGCGCGAACAGCGCCGCGCCGTTCGTCTGTACTAATACACAGACGTTCGTAGCAAGCTTCTGCCAAGCCCGGCCCTCAGCCGGGCTGTTGGCATTTGCGGATATCGCTTGATGCTTCACCGTCGACGCCGCACATGCGACCGAGACACTGCTTCACACGTCAGGGCTGGCTCTTTTGCCAGCGGTGCACGTCTCTTCTGACGAGCCTAACAAGGCTACTGACGAGCACACCTATTCTTCAAACAGACGATCAACTGTATCGGCTGTGCCCAACGAGGCGTTTCCGAGGTCGCCATTGGCCTAGACCGGACGCCCGGGCAACATTTCCATGCCGAAGACTGATCAGAAACTATCCTCAGTAAATATTCGGCAGATACACTCCCTGATGACCCACGCAGACGATGATGATCGAGCACTCCATACGTGCGCTTGAACACGTCACGGGCCCTCATTTACACGCAGTGATGACGAGAACGCCATGGCCGGGCTGATTCCCCAGAGCTTTATTGACGACCTTCTGAACCGCACCGACATCGTCGATGTTGTCAGCTCACGCGTACAGCTGAAAAAAGCCGGCAAAAACTACACCGCCTGCTGCCCTTTCCATAAAGAAAAAACCCCATCCTTCAGCGTCAGCCCCGACAAGCAGTTCTATTACTGTTTCGGTTGCGGGGCGGGCGGGAATGCCCTGGGCTTCCTGATGGACCACGACAACCTGGACTTCCCCCAGGCTGTCGAGGACCTGGCGAAAGCCGCCGGCATGGAAGTGCCCCGCGAAGAAAGTGGCCGGCTGCACAAACCGCGGCAACCCACCGATTCGCCGCTGTATCCGTTGCTCACCGCTGCTGCCGATTTTTACCGCCAGGCACTCAAGAGCCATCCGCAGCGCAAGGCCGCTGTCGATTACCTTAAAGGGCGCGGCCTCACCGGCGAAATCGCTCGGGACTTCGGCCTCGGCTTCGCTCCGCCGGGCTGGGACAATCTGTATAAACACCTGAGCAGCGACACCCTCCAGCAAAAGGCCATGATCGATGCCGGCCTGCTGGTGGAAAACGCCGAGACCGGCAAGCGCTATGACCGCTTCCGCGACCGGGTGATGTTCCCGATCCGCGACAGCCGTGGCCGCATCATCGCCTTCGGCGGCCGTGTACTCGGGGACGACAAGCCCAAGTACCTGAACTCTCCGGAGACCCCGGTGTTCCACAAGGGCCAGGAACTCTACGGCCTGTTCGAAGCACGCAAGAATAATCGCAACCTCGACGAGATCATCGTGGTTGAAGGCTATATGGACGTCATCGCCCTGGCCCAGCAAGGCCTGCGCAACGCGGTCGCGACCCTCGGCACCGCCACCAGCGAAGAACATCTGAAGCGCCTGTTCCGTGTCGTGCCCAGCGTGCTGTTCTGCTTCGACGGCGACCAGGCGGGCCGCAACGCCGCCTGGCGTGCGCTCGAAGCCACGCTGTCGAGCCTGCAGGATGGGCGCCGCGCACGCTTCCTGTTCCTGCCCGAAGGCGAAGACCCGGACACCCTGGTGCGTTCGGAAGGTACCGACGCGTTCCGTGCACGTATCAATCAACATGCGCAGCCGCTGGCGGATTATTTTTTCCAGCAACTGACCGAAGAAGCCGACCCGCGCTCCCTCGAAGGCAAGGCCCATATGGCCACCCTCGCGGCGCCGCTGATCGACAAAGTCCCGGGCGCTAATTTGCGCACGCTGATGCGCCAACGCCTGCTGGAGATCACTGGTTTAAGCGGTGAAGCCGTAAGCCAGCTGGTGCACAGCGCCCCGCAGGATGCACCGCCAGTCTACGACCCCGGCATGGATTACGACGCCATGCCGGACTATGCCGACTTCCACCAACCTCAGGAGGCCTTCGCCCCCCAGCAGGAATGGACGCCGAAGAAGCCCGGCGCCGGCGGCAAGAAGTGGGACAAAAAGCCCTGGAGCAAAAACGGCAAACGCGGTGATCGCGATGAAGCCTACGCACCACGCACGCCCGTAGCGGTGGAAGCCCCCACATTGATTGCACTGCGCACACTGATTCACCACCCGCAATTGGCCGGCAAGGTTGAAAGTGCCGACCACTTTGCCAACGAGAGCAATACCTATGCTCAGGTGCTTATCGCACTGATCGAAGCCGTGCAGAAAAACCCTAAGCTAAACTCAATCCAGTTGATGGCTCGCTGGCATGGCACGGAACAGGGCCGTTTATTGCGGGCACTGGCGGAAAAGGAGTGGCTAATTGACGGCGACAACCTTGAACAACAGTTTTTAGACACCATTAATAGGTTATCCGCGGGTCAACACACTCAGACCCTCGATGAACTTATCAAGAGAGCAAGGCAGCCGGGATTATCGGCTGAAGAGCAGATTAAGATAGCAAAACAGATGCGCGACCTCTTAAAACAGAATGTTTACGCATCAAACCCGACCTCAGCTGGCGTGTGAGGTCATAGCTCGGGTATAATCCTCGGCTTGTTTTTTGCCCGCCAAGACCTTCAGTGGATAGGGTGTTATGTCCGGAAAAGCGCAACAGCAGTCTCGTATCAAAGAGTTGATACTTCTCGGTCGTGAGCAGGGTTACCTGACTTACGCGGAGGTCAACGACCACCTGCCTGAGGATATTTCAGATCCTGAGCAGGTGGAAGACATCATCCGCATGATTAACGACATGGGGATCAACGTATTCGAAACTGCGCCAGATAAGGATTCCCTTATGCTGGCCGACGCCGATACCGACGAAGCCGCCGCTGAAGAAGCTGCCGCCGCGTTGGCTGCGGTGGAGACCGATATCGGTCGCACGACAGACCCTGTGCGCATGTATATGCGCGAAATGGGTACCGTCGAGCTGCTGACACGCGAAGGCGAGATCGAAATCGCCAAGCGTATCGAAGAGGGTATCCGTGAAGTGATGGGCGCCATTGCGCACTTCCCTGGCACGGTTGACCACATTCTCGCCGAGTACACCCGCGTCACCACCGAAGGTGGCCGCCTGTCCGACGTCCTGAGCGGTTATATCGACCCGGACGACGGCATTGCGCCGCCTGCCGCCGAAGTACCGCCGCCTGTTGATGCGAAAGCCGCAAAAGCGGACGACGACTCCGACGACGACGAAGCTGAAAGCAGCGACGACGAAGAAGAAGCCGAAAGCGGTCCAGACCCGGTCATCGCGGCCCAACGCTTCGGTGCGGTTTCCGATCAAATGGAAATCACCCGCAAGGCCCTGAAGAAGCACGGTCGCGGCAACAAGCAGGCAATTGCCGAGCTGGTGGCCCTGGCTGAGCTGTTCATGCCGATCAAGCTGGTGCCCAAGCAATTCGAAGGCCTGGTTGAGCGTGTTCGCAGTGCTCTTGAGCGTCTGCGTGCCCAAGAGCGTGCGATCATGCAGCTCTGTGTGCGTGATGCGCGCATGCCGCGTACCGATTTCCTGCGCCAGTTCCCGGGCAACGAAGTTGACGAAAGCTGGAGCGACGCACTGGCCAAGGGCAAGGCGAAATACGCCGAAGCCATCGGTCGCCTGCAGCCCGATATCATCCGTTGCCAGCAGAAACTGACCGCGCTTGAGACCGAAACCGGCCTGACGATTGCAGAAATCAAAGACATCAACCGTCGCATGTCGATCGGTGAGGCCAAGGCCCGCCGCGCGAAAAAAGAGATGGTTGAAGCGAACTTGCGTCTGGTGATCTCCATCGCCAAGAAGTACACCAACCGTGGCCTGCAATTCCTTGATCTGATCCAGGAAGGCAACATCGGTTTGATGAAGGCGGTGGACAAGTTCGAATACCGTCGCGGCTACAAGTTCTCGACTTATGCCACCTGGTGGATCCGTCAGGCGATCACTCGCTCGATCGCCGACCAGGCCCGCACCATCCGTATCCCGGTGCACATGATCGAGACCATCAACAAGCTCAACCGCATTTCCCGGCAGATGTTGCAGGAAATGGGTCGCGAACCGACCCCGGAAGAGCTAGGCGAACGCATGGAAATGCCTGAGGATAAAATCCGCAAGGTATTGAAGATCGCTAAAGAGCCGATCTCCATGGAAACTCCGATTGGTGATGACGAAGACTCCCATCTGGGCGACTTCATCGAAGACTCGACCATGCAGTCGCCAATCGATGTAGCCACTGTTGAGAGCTTGAAAGAAGCAACTCGCGACGTACTGTCCGGCCTCACTGCCCGTGAAGCCAAGGTACTGCGCATGCGTTTCGGCATCGACATGAATACCGACCACACCCTTGAGGAAGTCGGTAAGCAGTTTGACGTGACCCGTGAGCGGATCCGTCAGATCGAAGCCAAGGCGCTGCGCAAGTTGCGCCACCCGACGCGAAGCGAGCATCTGCGCTCCTTCCTCGACGAGTGATACCAGAACCCCCGGCCCAGGCCGGGGGTTTTGCTTTCTACCGATTGCTTTGACAGATTAACTGCCCCGCACCACCCCACCCTCGCAATGCCCGTCTACACTCGAGACATTCCCCGTGCCATAACGAGACCGTTATGCCCAGATTGCCGACCGTGATACTGCTGTCGCTGCTGACCTGGACCGCAACGGCTGGCGCGTTGACTCTTACGGATGATGAGCGTAGCTGGTTGGCGGACCATCAGGAGCTGCGCCTAGGCGTGGATGCGTCTTGGCCACCTTTTGAATATCGCGATGAAAATGGACGATATCAGGGCTTGGCAGCCGATTACGTACGCCTGCTCCAGGACCGCCTGGGTGTGCGAATCAAACTGATCGAACCGGTTAACTGGACCGCGGTGCTTGAACAAGCCCGCAATAATCAGCTCGACCTGCTGCCGGGCATCATGTCCACCCCCGAGCGCCAAAACTTCCTGGCCTTCACACGCCCTTATCTCGACTTTCCCATCGTCATCCTGGCCCATGAAGGCGGCGCGAAACCACGCAGCCTCAAGGATTTGTATGGGCTGAAAATTGCCGTGGTGGAGAACTACGCGCCCCATGAACTGCTGCGTACCCACCATCCGGACCTGAATCTGGTCGCCCTACCCAACGTCAGTTCGACGCTGCAAGCCCTGGCCACCGATGAAGTGGATGCTGTCGTCGGCGACCTCGCCTCCAGCGTCTGGAGCCTGCGCCAACTCAAGCTCGACGGCCTGTACGTCAGCGGCGAAACGCCCTACCGCTACCAACTGGCGATGGGCGTGCCGCGGGATGAGAAAATCCTGGTGGGCATCCTGGACAAAGTCCTCGCCGATCTCAGTTCAGCCGAAACTGATGCGATCCAGCAACACTGGGTCGGCAGCTTCACCGATCACCGCACCTTCTGGGCTGACCTGCTCACGTACGGCCTGCCAGCGGTGCTGTTGTTGAGTACGGTGCTGGCGATCGTCATTCGGATCAATCGCCGGCTCAGCTCGGAAATTTCCCGTCGGGTCGCCCTTGAGCAAGAACTGCGAAGCAGCGAGTACCACTATCGAGGCTTGGTGGAGAGCTTGTCCGCCATTGCCTGGGAAGCAAGCATCAGCGATTTCACCTACAGCTATGTGTCGCCCCATGCCGAAGACCTGCTCGGCTATCCCCGCGCCCATTGGCTGATTCCAGGCTTCTGGCGCAACATCATCCATCCCGCTGACCTGACCCGCGCCGAGGCCTATTGCTATCGGGAAACTCGTGCTAACCGTGATCACAGTATTGATTACCGGGTCATTACCGCCGATGGCCGCTGCCTGTGGGTACGTGACATTGTCAGCCTGATCGAGCACGGCCACGAGCCAGTGCTGCGCGGCCTGATGATCGACATCAGCGAAGCCAAGCGCACCGAGGAAGCCCTGCAACTGTCCGAGCAGAAATTTGCCTCGGTGTTTCAGCAGTGTCCGGACATCCTGGTGATTGCTCGGTTGTCTGATGGTTGTTTGCTGGAGGTCAACAAGGCATTCGAGGACCAGATTGGCCTGAGCTTTGATGAGGTCGTGGGCAAAACCGCCTCAGATCTGAATATATGGGGCATTCAGGGTGTCGGTCCGGATTTGCTGCAACGGGTACAGACCACCAGCATCCGCAACCTGGAAATGCCTTTTCTGCGCAGCAATGGCCAGGCCTTTACCGGGCTGATCTCAGCCGAGCCATTCCAACTCGACACCACCGAAGCCTTGGTGGTGGTGGTGCGGGACATCACTCAGCTCAAGGAAACCCAACAGCGACTGCAAACCTCTGAAGAAAAGTTTGCCAAAGCCTTCCATGCCTCCCCAGATGGCTTGCTGCTGAGCCGCCAGAGCGACGGCCTGCTGATCGAAGTAAACGAGGGTTTCAGCCATCTGACCGGCTTCACCAGCGCCTCTTCACTCGACCAATCAGCCTTGGACCTGGGCATCTGGGTCGACCTCAACGAACGCAAGCACATGCTGGAATTGATGCAGCGCGACGGTTTTGTCCGCGATTTCATCTGCCATATCCGTCGTGCCGACGGCCAGATTCGCCTCTGCGAAGTGTCCAGCCGCCCACTGCCGATTGGCGACGAAGACTGCATGCTGACCATCGCCCGGGACATCACCGAACGCCAGTTGATGCAGGAAAAACTGCAGCAGGCCGCCACGGTGTTCGAAAGCACCGCCGAAGGCGTCTTGATCACCGACACACGACAGAACATCAGCGCCGTCAACCGCGCCTTCACGGAGATAACCGGCTACAGCGAGGTTGAAGCCCTTGGCCATACCCCGCGCTTGCTCGCCTCCGGCCTGCATGACAGCGCGTTCTATGCGGCGATGTGGTACCAGTTGACGAGCCATGGCCACTGGCAAGGAGAGATCTCCAACCGCCGCAAGAACGGCGAGGTGTATCCGAGCTGGCTGACCATCAGCGCTGTGCGTAACCGCGAGCAATTGGTCACGCACTTCGTTGCTGTGTTTGCCGACATCTCCAGCCTCAAGCTGGCCCAGGCCCGCCTGGATTATCAGGCCCACCACGACCCATTGACTGGCCTGCCCAACCGCACCCTGTTTGAAAACCGGCTGCAGGCCGCCCTCAACGGCCAGCAGGAAAGTGGTAAACAGGGCGCGGTGCTGTTTCTCGACCTCGACCGCTTCAAGCACATCAACGACAGCCTCGGCCACCCGGTCGGCGACCTGCTGCTCAAAGACATCGCCGTACGCCTCAAGGAGCAGTTGCGGGACGTGGACACCGTTGCTCGCCTGGGCGGCGATGAATTCATCATCCTGCTGCCCGGCTTGCAACAGGCCAGCGACGCCCAGCACTTGGCGAACAAACTGCTCGACTGTTTTACCCCGCCATTCCAGGCCGGCGAGCATGAGTTCTTTATCAGCGCCAGTATCGGTACCAGTCTGTATCCGCAAGACGGTACCGACGTCGCCACCCTGGTCAAAAATGCCGACGCCGCGATGTATCGCTCCAAAGCCAAGGGGCGCAACCGGGTCGAGCGCTACACCCGCGACCTGACGGCCCAGGCCAATGAACGCGTAGCGCTGGAGCACGAACTGCGCCGCGCCATCGAACGTGAAGAATTGAGCCTGTATTACCAACCCAAACGCAGCCTGGTCACCCAACAACTGATCGGTGCCGAAGCCTTGATCCGCTGGCACCACCCGACCTTGGGTGAGGTCCCGCCCGAGCACTTTATTGCCCTGGCCGAAGAGAACGGCATGATCCTGCAAATCGGAGACTGGGTACTGGAACAGGCGTGCCGGCAGCTGCACGCCTGGCAAGCGGCTTTCGAGGATTTCGGCCCCCTGTCGGTCAACCTCGCAGGCGCGCAACTGCGTCACCCCAACCTGCTGTCACGCATCGAACAACTGCTGCGCGATTACCGCCTCGAACCTGGCTGCCTGCAGTTGGAGATCACCGAAAACTTCATCATGAGCCAAGCCGAAGAAGCGCTCGCGGTGTTGCACCAACTCAAGCGCCTGGGCGTACAGCTGGCGATCGATGATTTCGGCACCGGCTACTCGTCCCTCAGCTACCTCAAACGCCTGCCCCTGGACTTCCTCAAGATCGATCAATCTTTCGTCCGCGGCTTGCCCGACGACCCTCACGATGCAGCCATCGTGCGCGCCATCATCGCCCTCGGCCACAGCATGCAATTCACCATCATCGCCGAAGGCGTGGAAACCCCGGCACAACAAGCATTCCTCGCAAGCGAGGGGTGTGAACAGATGCAAGGCTACATCGTCAGCCTGCCCCTGCCGCCGGAGCTTTTTGCCGCCAGCTTCCTTCGCACGAAGCTGGAGGATTTTTCGGATGGCACAGTGAACAAACCATCGTTATAATCCGCGACCTACTGAGGGCCTATAGCTCAGTTGGTTAGAGCAGGGGACTCATAATCCCTTGGTCGTAGGTTCGAGTCCTACTGGGCCCACCATACTCAAAGCCGCGCATTGCGCGGCTTTTGCGTATCTGGCCGAGTGATTTTGTCCGCAGGGCCAAGCCTGTAACATGCCTGCTCACTGCCCTCCCGCACTGGAGCTCTCCCCTTGCCCGCCCTAGACGAAATCGACCGCCAACTGATCGCCGCCCTGCAGCTCAACGCCCGTGAAAGCGTGGCCATGCTCGCCCGGCAGTTGGGCATCGCCCGCACCACCGTCACGTCGCGTCTGTCACGCCTGGAGAAAACCCAGGTCATCACCGGTTACGGCGTGCGCCTGGGCCAGCGCGTTGCGGATGGTGGGTTGCAGGCTTATGTGGGCATTACCGTGCAACCCCGTTCGGGCAAAGAGGTGTTGCGCAGGCTGAGCGCCATGGCCCAGGTGCAACAGTTGTGCGCGGTAAGTGGGGAGTTCGATTACGTGGCTTGGCTGCGCACCGATTCGCCGGAGCAACTGGACCAATTGCTGGACCAGATCGGCAGTGTCGACGGCGTGGAGAAAACCACCACCTCGATCATCCTCAGTAGCAAATTGGATCGCGGACAACCAATCTGACCGCTCAACTCGTCACATTGACTAAAACTAGCGCAATCCGACGACATATTGCGCCTTATTAACGCGCGCAACGTTCCCTAAACTGGCTGCCATCTTTTCCTATACTCAACGGGCCCTCCTCCCGCCGAGCCGTCAGTAAGGTCAGCCATGAGCATTCCGTCCAGCACTCTCAGCAAGCCCAATCGCCACCCGGGCGATGGCAAGAAACCCATCACCATCTTCGGCCCGGATTTCCCGTTTGCCTTTGATGACTGGATCGAACACCCCGCCGGGCTGGGCAGTATTCCTGCGGCTAATCACGGCGCCGAAGTGGCGATCGTCGGTGCCGGGATCGCGGGCCTGGTGGCGGCCTACGAGCTGATGAAACTCGGGCTCAAGCCCGTGGTGTATGAAGCCTCGAAGATGGGTGGCCGCTTGCGCTCGCAGGCCTTTGAAGGCGCCGAAGGCATCATCGCCGAGTTGGGCGGCATGCGGTTCCCGGTGTCGTCCACGGCGTTCTACCATTACGTGGACAAGCTGGGACTGGAAACCAAGCCCTTTCCCAACCCGCTGACGCCGGCGTCTGGCAGCACTGTGATCGATCTGGAAGGCCAGACTCACTACGCGCAAAAACTCTCCGATTTACCGGCACTGTTCCAGGAAGTCGCCGATGCCTGGGCCGACGCCCTGGAGGCCGGTTCGCAGTTCGGCGATATCCAGCAGGCAATCCGCGACCGCGACGTGCCACGGCTCAAGGAACTGTGGAACAAGCTCGTGCCGCTGTGGGATGACCGTACCTTCTACGACTTCGTCGCCACCTCCAAAGCCTTCGCCAAATTGTCGTTCCACCACCGCGAGGTGTTTGGCCAGGTCGGTTTCGGCACCGGCGGCTGGGACTCGGACTTCCCCAACTCCATGCTGGAAATCTTCCGCGTGGTGATGACCAACTGCGATGATCATCAACACTTGATCGTCGGTGGCGTGGCACAAGTGCCCATGGGCATCTGGCGCCATGTGCCGGAACGCTGCGCCCACTGGCCGGCCGGCACCAGCCTGAGCTCGTTGCATAGAGGCGCACCACGGGCCGGCGTGAAGCGCATTGCCCACGCCGCCGATGGCCGTTTCGCCGTTACCGACAACTATGGCGACACCCGCGAATACGCGGCGGTGCTGACCACCTGCCAAAGCTGGCTGCTGACCACCCAGATCGAATGCGACGAAACCCTGTTCTCGCAAAAAATGTGGATGGCCCTGGACCGCACTCGCTACATGCAGTCCTCGAAAACCTTCGTGATGGTTGATCGCCCATTCTGGAAAGACAAAGACCCGCAAACCGGGCGCGACCTGATGAGCATGACCCTCACCGACCGCCTGACCCGTGGCACCTACCTGTTCGATAACGGTGACGACAAGCCGGGGGTGATCTGCCTGTCCTACTCGTGGATGAGCGACGCACTGAAGATGCTGCCCCAGCCTATCGACAAGCGGGTGAAACTGGCCCTCGATGCACTGAAGAAGATCTACCCCAAGGTCGACATCAAGGCGCGCATCATCGGCGACCCGATCACCGTGTCCTGGGAGGCCGACCCGCATTTCCTCGGGGCCTTCAAAGGTGCCTTGCCCGGTCACTATCGTTACAACCAACGGATGTATGCGCACTTCATGCAGAAGGATATGCCCGCCGAACAGCGCGGGATCTTCATCGCGGGTGATGATGTATCGTGGACGCCTGCCTGGGTCGAAGGCGCGGTACAAACCTCGCTCAACGCGGTATGGGGCATCATGAACCACTTCGGTGGCAGCACCCACCCGGAGAACCCAGGCCCAGGCGACGTGTTCGATGAAATAGGGCCAATCGCCCTGGCAGAATAAGGAGTTGAGCATGCGTGTCGCCCTGTACCAATGCCCGCCGCTGCCGCTGGATGTGGCCGCTAACCTGCAGCGCCTGCACCAACTGGCCCATGAGGCACACGGCGCCGATGTGCTGGTGCTGCCAGAGATGTTCCTCAGCGGCTATAACATTGGCGCCGAAGCCGTTGGCGCACTGGCCGAGGCACAGGATGGGCCATCGGCGCAGGCGATTGCCGAACTGGCGCAAAGTGCCGGGCTGGCGATCCTGTATGGCTACCCGGAACGGGCCGAAGACGGCCAGGTCTACAACGCCGTGCAATTGATCGATGCCCAGGGCACGCGCCTGTGCAATTACCGCAAGACCCACTTGTTTGGCGATCTTGACCACTCGATGTTCAGCGCCGGCCCCGATGATTTTCCGGTGGTGGAATTGAACGGTTGGAAGGTAGGCATGCTGATTTGCTACGACCTGGAGTTTCCGGAAAACACCCGGCGCCTGGCCCTCGCCGGTGCCGAACTGATTCTGGTGCCCACCGCCAATATGGTGCCGTTCGACTTTGTTGCCGACGTCACCGTGCGGGCGCGAGCCTTTGAAAACCAGTGTTTTGTGGCCTATGCCAACTACTGCGGGCACGAAGGCGAGATTCACTACTGCGGGCAAAGCAGCATTGCCGCGCCGGACGGCCAGCGAATTGCCCAGGCCGGCCTGGATGAAGCCTTGATCGTCGGCACCCTGAATCACCAATCTATTGTCGACGCCCGCGTCGCCAACCACTATCTGCAAGACCGTCGCGCCGAACTCTACGGCGCACTGCACAAGCCCTGACCCATTGGGTTTGCTAGCATAGGCACTTCCCACGCCTCGGAAGTGCCCATGCCTGCGCCGGTTCACCCTCATCCCCTTCACCTGACCCTCGCCAATGGCCTGCGGGTTTGCCTGCGCCATGCGCCACGCTTGAAACGCTGCGCCGCCGTTTTACACGTGGCTGCCGGCAGCCATGACGTGCCATTGGCCTGGCCTGGGCTGGCGCATTTTCTTGAGCACTTGTTGTTTCTCGGTACAGAGCGTTTTCCAGCCGGCGAAGGGCTGATGGCCTACGTGCAGCGCCACGGTGGGCAGGTCAACGCCAGCACCCGTGAGCGCACCACCGAGTTCTTCTTTGAACTGCCGGTGCCGGTTTTTGCAGACGGGCTGGCGCGTTTGGCGGATATGCTGGCTCACCCGCGCCTGGCCCTCGACGATCAACAATGTGAACGCGAAGTGCTGGACGCGGAGTTCATCGCCTGGTCCCAGGATGCCAAGGCTCAACAGCAAGTGGCGCTGCTGCAAGGCTTGGCGGCAGATCATCCCCTGCGCGGTTTTCATGCCGGCAACCGCGACAGCCTGCCGGTGGAAAGCGACGACTTTCAGCACGCCTTGCGAGGGTTCCACGCACGCTTTTATCAAAGCGGGCAGATGACCTTGAGCCTCGCCGGTCCACAATCGCTGGCCGACCTGCAGGCCTTGGCCCAGCAGTTCAGTGACCAACTGACGCCCGGCCCATTGCACCCCCAGGCCGCTCCACCGGCCTTGATGCATGGCCCGGCATGCCGTTATCAGCACGTCGCCGGCCAACACCTGCATCAGGTCATTACCTGTAACGCGCCACAGGAAGCGCTGGCGTTTCTCTGCACCTGGCTCAACGCCTCGGCCCCCGGTGGGTTGCTCGCCGAGCTGCAAGCACGACGACTGGCCACCGCGCTGCAGGCGTCCGTGCTGTACCAATTCGCGGATCAAGCCGTGCTGGATATCGACTTTACTCTCGGCAGCGCGCGCGAACCGGCCACGTCGATCGAAGAGTTGCTGCACGACTGGCTGAGTTTCTTCGCACACAGCGACTGGACAGCATTACGCGAAGAGTTCGCCTTGCTCAATGCTCGCCAGCAACAGGTCCAAGGCGCCCTGGCGTTGGCGCGCAACGATGCCCAAGACCTATCGGAACAAGGCGTCGTAGCCCTCAAGGCCATGCTCGACTCACTGCACCTGCCTACCTCCCGCCACCCTTGGCAACTGCCGCCCAATAACCCCTTGCTTCGTGCTCCCGCCAAGGAAGAACGCGCTGGCCTGATCCGCGGCCAAACCAGCGCCCACCGTGGCTTGCGTACCTTTGCCCAGGATCGCTCACGGGGCCGACGGGAGCTGTCAGCGTTGACCTTCAGCCAGGCGTTGGCGGATGACACTGGCGAAGGCGCGCTGTACCTGCAGTGGCGGTTTGACTCGGCGGTACCCACCGGGCTGGAAAGCCTGTTGCGGCCGTTGCGCGAACAGGCACGGCAGGCGGGCGTGGAGTTGTCTTGCGAAACGATCGCCACTGACTGGCAGGTGAAGATGCACGGCCTCCACGAGCCCATGCCGGCGGTGCTTGAAGCGTTGGCGCGGTGTCTGAGTGACTCGGATGAACCTTTGCCACCGACCGCTCCCGTGCCGATGATCGCCATCCGGGAACTGCTCAAGGCGTTGCCCGCTTGCTGCGCGGGTGTTCAGCCCCAGCCTCAGGAGACAACAGCATCATGGGCTACCGCGCGCTGGCAGGCGCTGGGCGCTGGCCTGCCCACCGCCTGTGAAGCCGCGATCAAAGCCGCAGCGGCCCGGCTGCCTGGGCAACCGGCAAGCCTGCCTTATACACCTCACGTCCTTGACGGACAAAAGCACTGGCACGCAGTCAGCACCGAATCCAGCGAAGCAGCGCTACTGTTATTTTGCCCAACGCCAACTCAATCCCTCGCCGATGAAGCCAACTGGCGGTTGCTCGGGCACGTGCTCCAGGGGCCGTTCTACCAGCGCTTGAGAGTCGAACTGCAAATCGGCTATGCCGTCTTCAGCGGCATCCGACAGATCAACGGCCAAACCGGCCTGTTGTTTGGGGTGCAGTCGCCCACCCTCTCCCTAGACGGCATCGTCCAACAGTTGCAGGCCTTCCTGGGGCAACTGCCGTCGTTGATCGAGCGCAGTCCCGACTTGGGTAACCAGGCCCTCGCGCAGCAGTTCGCGGCCCAGACGCAGCCCATCAATGAAGCTGCCGACTTGCTCTGGCATGCGCACCTGGCAGGCCATTCGTCGGGTTATCTGGAACAGCTTCAACAGTTGATCCAAGCGTGCACACGCGAGGATGTGCAGCGCGCCGCGCAACGACTCAATGACGCCGCAGGCGGCTGGCAATGCGTGGCCAACGGGCCGCGTATCAGCGACGACTGGCAAGCAGCGCCGTGATCATTGCCAACCCTGCAACAGGCTTTCTCCACCGAGACAGCGCTAACTTGAATAAAATTGAGTAACATTGCGCAGCAATATCTGAACATCTCCAATGGGAGGTGGACTATATGTATTACTTGGTAGTGAACGTCCCATCCCTTGATAGGAGTAAGAATATGACCTGGTCCAAACCTGCTTACACTGATCTGCGTATTGGTTTCGAAGTCACCATGTACTTCGCCAGCCGTTGATTGGCTGAGTGACACAACGCCTCGGTTCGCCCGGGGCGTTTTTGTTTTGAGCTGTGCTTGATGGAGCGATCATGTTTGTCCAGATTTTAGGTTCCGCCGCCGGCGGTGGCTTCCCGCAGTGGAACTGCAACTGCGTGAACTGCGCAGGTTTTCGCGATGGCAGCCTGCGGGCCCAGGCGCGTACCCAGTCATCCATCGCGATCTCCGACGATGGCGTGAATTGGGTGCTCTGCAATGCCTCGCCGGATATCCGCGCGCAACTCCAGGGTTTTGCGCCCATGCAACCGGGCCGCGCCCTGCGCGATACCGGCATCAGCGCAATCATCCTCATGGACAGCCAGATCGACCACACCACCGGCCTGCTGAGCCTGCGCGAAGGCTGCCCGCACCAGGTGTGGTGCACCGACATGGTCCACGAAGACCTGAGCACCGGTTTCCCGTTGTTCACCATGCTGACCCACTGGAACGGTGGCCTGGCCTGGAACCGCATCGAACTGGACGCCAGCTTCACCATCCCGGCCTGCCCCAACCTGCGCTTCACCCCGCTGCCGCTGCGCAGCGCCGCACCACCCTATTCGCCGCACCGCTTCGACCCGCACCCCGGTGACAACATCGGTCTGATCGTCGAAGACCTGCGCACCAACGGCAAATTGTTCTACGCACCGGGCCTGGGCAAGGTCGACGCACCGCTGCTGGACATCATGGCCGGCAGTGACTGCCTGCTGGTCGACGGCACGATGTGGGACGACGATGAAATGCAGCGCCGTGGCGTCGGCACACGCACCGGGCGTGAAATGGGCCACCTGGCACAGAACGGCCCCGGTGGCATGCTTGAAGTGCTGGAGCAACTGCCCAAACAGCGCAAAGTGCTTATCCACATCAACAACACCAACCCTATCCTCGATGAAGACTCCCCTGAGCGAGCGGAGCTGGTGCGGCGCAATGTCGAAGTGGCTTACGACGGCATGAGTATTGAATTGTAGGAGCGATCGAAATGACCGACACACCGTTGAGCAAGGCTGAGTTCGAAGCCGCCTTGCGCGCCAAGGGCGCCTTCTACCATATCCATCACCCTTACCATGTGGCGATGTACGAAGGCCGCGCCAGCCGTGAGCAGATCCAGGGCTGGGTCGCCAATCGCTTCTACTATCAGGTGAATATCCCGCTGAAAGACGCGGCGATCCTGGCCAACTGCCCAGACCGTGAAATCCGTCGCGAATGGATCCAGCGCCTGCTCGACCATGACGGCGCGCCCGGTGAAGACGGCGGTATCGAAGCCTGGCTGCGCCTGGGCCAGGCCGTGGGCCTGGACCCCGACCAACTGCGCTCCCAGGAGTTGGTGCTGCCCGGCGTACGCTTCGCCGTGGACGCCTATGTCAACTTCGCCCGCCGCGCCAGCTGGCAGGAAGCCGCCAGCAGCTCGCTGACCGAGCTGTTCGCGCCGCAAATCCACCAGTCGCGCCTCGACAGTTGGCCCCAGCATTACCCGTGGATCGACCCGGCCGGTTACGAGTACTTCCGCACACGACTGGGCCAGGCCCGTCGCGATGTGGAACACGGCTTGGCGATCACCCTGCAGCACTACACCACCCGCGAGGGGCAGGAGCGCATGCTGGAAATTCTCCAGTTCAAACTGGACATCCTCTGGAGCATGCTGGACGCCATGAGCATGGCCTATGAACTCAAACGCCCGCCGTATCACAGCGTGACCGAACAGCGGGTATGGCATAAAGGGATCACCCTATGAGCTTTGATCGCAGCAAAAAACCGACCTGGCGCCAGGGCTATCGCTACCAGTACGAGCCTGCACAGAAAGGCCACGTGTTGCTCTACCCCGAAGGCATGATCAAGCTCAACGATAGCGCCGCATTGATCGGTGGCCTGATCGACGGCGAGCGCGACGTTGCGGCAATCATTGCCGAGCTGGATAAGCAGTTCCCCGGTGTGCCAGAGCTGGGTGACGACATCGAGCAATTCATGGAGGTCGCCCGTGCTGAGCACTGGATCACCCTTGCCTGAAAAGCCAGCCATCGGCCTGCCTCTGTGGCTGCTGGCCGAGCTGACCTATCGCTGCCCGCTGCAGTGCCCGTATTGCTCCAACCCGCTGGATTTCGCCGAGCAGGGCAAGGAGCTGAGCACCGAACAATGGATCAAGGTATTTCGCGAAGCCCGTGAAATGGGCGCAGCGCAGCTGGGGTTTTCCGGCGGTGAACCGCTAGTACGCCAGGACCTGGCCGAACTGATCGGCGAGGCCCGCAAGCTGGGTTTCTACACAAACCTGATCACCTCTGGCATCGGCCTCACCGAACAAAAAATCAGCGACTTCAAGAAAGCCGGCCTGGACCATATCCAGATCAGCTTCCAGGCCAGTGACGAACAGGTGAACAACCTGCTGGCCGGCTCCAAAAAAGCCTTCGCGCAAAAACTGGAAATGGCCCGAGCGGTGAAAGCCCACGGCTACCCGATGGTGCTGAACTTCGTCACCCATCGCCACAATATCGACAAGATCGACCGCATCATCGAGCTGTGCATTGCGCTGGAAGCAGATTTCGTCGAACTCGCCACCTGCCAGTTCTACGGCTGGGCACAGCTCAATCGCGTGGGCTTGCTGCCCACCCGCGAGCAGTTGGTGCGCGCCGAACGCATCACCAATGAATACCGCGCCAAACTGGAAGCCGAAGGCCACCCCTGCAAGCTGATCTTCGTGACACCGGATTATTACGAGGAACGCCCCAAAGCCTGCATGAATGGCTGGGGTAGCATCTTCCTGACAGTCACTCCCGACGGCACCGCCCTGCCCTGTCACGGCGCGAGGCAGATGCCCGTGCAGTTTCCCAATGTGCGCGACCACAGCATGCAGCACATCTGGTACGACTCGTTTGGCTTCAATCGCTTTCGTGGCTACGACTGGATGCCTGAGCCATGCCGTTCATGCGACGAAAAAGAAAAGGACTTCGGCGGCTGCCGTTGCCAGGCCTTCATGCTCACTGGTGACGCCAGTAATGCCGACCCTGTATGCAGCAAATCCGAGCAGCACGGCATCATCCTGCAAGCGCGGGAAGAGGCCGAACATGCCACCCAGACCATCGAGCAACTGGCCTTTCGCAATGAGCGCAACTCAAGGCTCATTGCAAAAGGCTGAGCGCCTCAACGCTTGGCGATGATGTACACCGCGTGGATGATGCCAGGGAAGTAACCGCACAGGGTCAGCAGGATATTCAGCCAGAATGCACCGCCGAAACCTACTTGCAGGAACACACCCAATGGCGGCAGCAGAATGGCGATGATGATACGAATGATGTCCATGGGTCAGCTCCAGAAAATCGGCTCGTGTGAGCCGTGTAGCTAATCGACCTTGGCGGTTCGTGAGGGTTCAGTGGATTCTGGCATTGGGCCATCTCAGGTCAGAATCTCCCGCCATCTTTTCACGCCAGAAATTACCCAGACAAAAAAACGCCCCCAGCCAAAAAAATCAGGCTGGAGGCGCCGCGTATGCCGCGAGACGGTTCAGGAAACTGGGGTCAAACGGCGATGCCCTTGCGGCATTGCACTTGAGCGGTACGCACCCGAGAAAAAGCGCGGGCAAGCCGAAGAAGCATTTCGTCGATATGGGTTTTGCTGATGTTCAGCGCAGGGGTAAAGCGCAGGCAGTCAGGTTGCGCGGCAGTGAGAATCAAGCCTTCGTGCAGCGCGGCCTTGACCACTGCAGCGGCGCAATCGTCCGACAGTGTCAGGCCCCAAAGCAGCCCGTTGCCGCGCAAGGGGCCATGGCCGTAACGGTAGGCCAGGCGGGCAAGGCCTTCTGCCAGGTACAAGCCCGATTCACGTAGGTGCTCGAGAAAGCCGTTCTCCAATAGAGCGTCGAGTACTGCGATACCCGCAGATGCCATCAGTGCATTGCCATGATGTGTACCGTCCAGCTCGCCCGGTTCGAAGCAACAGGCAGTGCCACGCGCCAGCAGCGCCGCCAGGGGCACGCCGCCGCCCAGGCCTTTGCCCAGGGCAATGATGTCGGCGCGCACGCCGTATTGCTGTTCGGCGAGCAAGCTGCCGCAGCGGCCGATACCGGTTTGCACTTCGTCGAAGATCAGCAGGATCCCCAGCTCACGACACAGGCGTTCGACGCCCTTGAGGTAATGTTCTGTCGCAGGGAGGACACCGCCGCCGCTTTGTATCGGCTCCAGCATGATGGCGACGGTCTGCGCATCGACCGCTGCATGCAGGGCCGGCAGATCGTTAAACGGCACTTGGCTGAAACCTGGCAACTGCGGTTCGAATCGGTTTTCGCAGGCCACGGCCGACGCCGACATCGCCCCCAGGCTCCGCCCATGACAGCCATTGTTTACGGTGATGATGTGGTAAGCGCCACTGCGATGCAGTTGGCCCCACTTGCGTGCCAACTTGATGGCCGCTTCACAGGCTTCGGCACCGCTGTTGAGCAAATAGGCCTGGTCGCTGCAGGTGTGGTGGCACAGACGATCGACAAGATCCAGTTGCGCGCGGTTGTGCAAACCCAGGCCAGGGTTGATCACGGTGTGCATCTGTTCGGCAATGGCGTCGCGTACGGCCTGGGGACTGTGACCCAGGCTGTTGGCGCCGCCGCCTTGACTGAAATCCAGATAAGCGCGGTCGTCAGCGTCCGACAGCCAGGAACCCTGCCCCTGCACAAACACCTGGGGCGGGCGCGCCACAGTGGGCATCAGGCACTGGCTGGAAACATCTGCACGCGGGGCATGCACAACCAGGTCATCCAGACTCGGCGCGCAGCGACGGAACAAGTTCACACTTCACCCCCGCTGGCAACCTGACCTTGGTCGATGCCACCTGCCAATGAGGCCTTCAGATTTTTTGCCTTGCCTATGTAAACGCTATCAACAAAAACGCTGTTCATTGTCCGATCCGGCCCTGTAAGCCCTGCGAATAGGCGCTAGACTAGGCGCCTCGGGGGCCAGCGGCCATTTCGATTTTCCAGCTTTTTCGATAAGCAAACCTTATGGATTTCAAGCAACTGCGTTATTTCGTCGCGGTGTATGAGGAAGGCCACGTAGGCCGTGCCGCGGAGCGTCTGTCGATCTCCCAGCCAGCGCTGTCGCAACAGGTTCGCCAACTGGAACAGAACCTCGACGTCAGCCTGTTCGAACGCAGCAGCAAGCGCCTGTTGCCGACCCTGGCGGCCCACACCTTATACAACCACGCATTACCGCTCATTGATGGTATGCAGCAAGCCGTCGAGGCACTGCGCAATTTCAAGGGCCAGGCCATGCGCACCCTGGCCATCGGCGTGCTGCAAACCGTGCACACCAGCCTGGTGCCGCAGATGCTTGAGCGCGTGCGCAAGGCCCAGCCCCATCTGGTGGTGCAGATCTACGAATTGACCGGGCTTGAGATTGAGCGGCGGTTGCTCAATGGCTCACTCGATATTGGCATCAGCTACCTGCCACCCCGTCAGCCGGGCCTGCACGGCGTGCTGCTGTATGAAGACGAGTTGAAGGTGGTGATACCCGAAGATCATCCGTTGCGCGAGTTCAAGAAAGTCTCGCTCAAACAAGCCGCCGAGTTACCGATGTTGCTGCTGGGGGAAGAGTTTCAGGTTCGGCAGATCTGGCAAGGCCAACTGTCCAACCTCGGGCGGCGTCCGCAAGTGCAGGCGGAGCTCAATACTATGGTGGGCATTCTCGACAGCCTGCCTCACACTCGCTTGGCGACGGTGCTGCCTGGGCGCTCCCAGGACGAACACAATAGCAAGGCACTGCTGTGGAAACCCTTGAGCGAGCCCAGGGTGCCGCTGAAAGTGGGGTTGGTATGCCGCGATGTGCAACGCCAGCAGGCGACGGTGGCGTTGCTGCGCACCCTGCTGGAAGACGTGATGAATGCCCCGCCGGCAACCGCCTGACTTTTTCGCGGGCAAAAGAAAACCCCGCCGAAGCGGGGCTTTGCAGACTGTTTCCCTGACATCCATTTCACTCCGCCGTCCTGGCAGAATCCTACGTGTCCGTGTTGTTGCTTTGCGCTTCCTGCGCGACGTCCATGTGAAGTAGATTAGCCGTGGATCCAATATGGCGATAGAGGACGATTAGCAGCACGTCATGTAAGAGAATGCTTACACGCCCTCCTCCCCCTTAAAACAGGGCTTCATCCATCAGGAACAGTGATTCGCTACCGGCTTTTACCGACGCACTCAACGAGTGGATACGCGGCAACAGACGGGCAAAGTAGAAACGCGCAGTCCCCAGTTTGCTGGCGTAGAAATCCTCTTCGCCTTCCTTGCCCAACGCCGCCTTGGCCATGCGTGCCCACATATAGGCATAGGCCATGTAGCCGAAGGCATGCAGGTATTCCACCGAGGCTGCGCCGATTTCATTAGGATTGCTCTTGGCGCGGTCCAGCACCCAGGCCGTCAGCTCATCCAGGTTACCTACTGCCACACCCAGCGGCTTGGTGAACTCGGCCAACTCAGGGCCCGATGCGGCGATGAACTGTCGGATCTCATCGGCGAACAAGGTATAGAACGCACCGCCGCTGCCGACGATCTTGCGCCCCATCAGATCCAGGGCCTGAATGCCGTTGGTACCTTCGTAGATCTGGGTGATGCGCACGTCACGCACCAATTGCTCCTGGCCCCACTCGCGGATGTAACCGTGACCACCAAACACCTGCTGGCCGAGTACGGTGGTTTCCAGGCCCAGGTCGGTGAGGAATGCCTTGGCAACTGGCGTCAACAACGCCACCAGGTTATCGGCACGCTCGCGCGCCTGCGCATCGTCGCTGAACTTGGCGATGTCCAACTGCGTCGCCACGTAGGTGGAAAACGCCCGGCCGCCTTCGTTCGCCGCCTTCATGGTCAGCAACATGCGACGGACATCCGGATGCACGATGATCGGGTCTGCCGGCTTGTCCTTGGCCTGTGCGCCTAGCGGGGAACGGCTCTGCAGACGGTCACGGGCATATTCAATCGCGTTCTGATAGGACCGCTCGCCAGAAGCCAGGCCCTGAATGCCAACACCCAGGCGCTCATAGTTCATCATGGTGAACATCGCAGCCAAGCCACGGTTGGGCTCACCGACCAGGTAACCCACGGCTTCGTCGAAGTTCATCACACAGGTGGCGGAGGCCTGGATGCCCATCTTGTGTTCAATGGAGCCGCAGTTCACCGGGTTACGCGCGCCCAGGCTGCCATCGGCATTTACCAGGAACTTCGGCACCAGGAACAGCGAGATGCCCTTGGGCCCGGCCGGTGCGTCCGGCAGTTTGGCCAGCACCAGGTGGATGATATTTTCAGTGAGGTCATGCTCGCCACCGGTGATGAAGATCTTGGTGCCGCTGACCTTGTAGGAGCCGTCCGCCTGAGGCTCGGCCTTGGTGCGGATCATCCCCAGGTCGGTACCGGCATGGGCTTCCGTCAGGCACATGGAACCGGCCCACTCACCCGAATACATCTTCGGCAGGTAGGTGGCCTTGAGTTCTTCACTGGCGTGGGTGTTGATCGATACACAGGCACCGGAGGTCAACATCGGGTACAGGCCGAAAGCCAGGCTCGACGAGTTGATCATCTCTTCAACCTGCGCCGACACCGCCTTGGGCATGCCCATGCCGCCGTAGGTCGGGTCGCCGCCCACGCCTACCCAGCCGCCTTCGGCGTAGGTGCTGTAGGCCTGGGGAAAACCGTCGGGAGTCGTCACGGCGCCGTCCACCCAGTGGCAGCCTTGCTCATCGCCGCCGCGGCTGAGCGGGGCAATGGATTTGGCGGTGACTTTGCCGGCCTCTTCCAGGATCGCTTCGACGGTTTCGGCGTCAACGCTGTCTGCCAATGCCGGTAACTGGGCCCAAGTATTAGCGACCTCAAACACTTCGTTGAGGACGAAGCGCATATCACGCAACGGCGCTTTGTAATCAGCCATGGCAAACCTCGTGAGAACGTGAAAAGTGATTCGATAGGATCGGTTTTACAGACGCCGAGTGTACCCGAACAACTTTTAAGACACATAGGGTCCGTTCGTGACCGTTAAGTATTTATAAGTCACACAAACCAATTGTGGGAGCGGGTTTGCTCGCGAATGCGGCGTGTCAGTCGGTACATCTTTGACTGGATCAGCGCATTCGCGGGCAAGCCCGCTCCCACATTTTGACCCCGAGCAATCAGTGACCTCTACAGTGCGAAGGCCTGCGCTGGTAATTTCATCAGGCATTCGCTCCCTGCCTCTACCGCAGCACGGTGCATGGCCGTACGCGGCAACAAGCGCTTGAAATAAAAGTCGCAGGTCGCAAGCTTCGCCTGGGCAAACCCTTGGTCGTCCTGGCCGTGCGCCGCGATCGCCATGCGCAACCACAGGTAGGCGAGGATGATGTAACCGCTGTACATCAGGTAATCCATGGCCGCCGCGCCCACTTCATCAGGGTTTTTCATCGCCGCCGTGCCGACCTTCAAGGTCAGTTCGCCCCATTGCTGGTTCAGTTCATTGAGTTGCGCCACATGAGCCTTGAGTTGCGCATGCTCGGCATTGGCCGCGCAGAACTTATGCACAATCTTGGTAAACCCACGCAGCAACTTGCCCTGGCTGCCCAGCACCTTGCGCCCGAGCAGGTCCAGGGCCTGGATGCCGTTGGTGCCTTCATAGATCGGCGCAATCCGTGCGTCACGGGCCAGTTGCTCCATGCCCCACTCGCGAATATATCCATGGCCGCCGAATACCTGCATGCCGTGGTTGGTCACCTCCAGGCCGGTTTCGGTCATGAAGGCTTTACAGATCGGCGTGAGGAAGGCCAACAGGTCCTCGGCTTCCTGGCGTTGGCCAGCGTCGCTGCCAAGGTGCGCGGTATCGAGCAGTTGCGCGGTGAAATAGGTCAACGCGCGGTTGCCCTCGTTGAAAGCCTTCATGGCCAGCAGCATGCGGCGTACATCGGCGTGCACGATGATCGGGTCGGCGGCTTTCTCCGGGGCCTTGGCACCGGTCAGCGAGCGCATCTGCAAGCGGTCGTTGGCGTACTTGATCGCGCCCTGGAAGCTCGCTTCACCGTTGCACAGGCCCTGCATTCCCGTGCCCAGGCGGGCGTGGTTCATCATGGTGAACATGCAGTTGAGGCCCTTGTTCGCCTCGCCAATCAAATAGCCTTTGGCGCCATCGAAGTTCAACACGCAGGTGGCAGAGGCTTTGATGCCCATCTTGTGTTCGATGGAGCCGCAGTGCACCGCATTGCGCTCGCCGGAGTCGGCATGGAACTTGGGCACGATAAACAACGAGATGCCCTTGGTACCCGCCGGCGCGTCCGGCAGCTTGGCCAGCACCAAGTGGATGATATTGGCGCTCATGTCGTGCTCGCCGGCCGAGATGAAGATCTTGCTGCCGGTGACCGCGTAACTGCCGTCCGCCTGAGGCACGGCGCGGGTCTTGATCAAGCCCAGGTCAGTGCCGCAGTGGGCTTCGGTCAGGCACATGGTGCCCGTCCATTCGCCAGCAGTGAGCTTGCTCAGGTAGGTGGCTTTCTGTTCGTCGGTGCCGTGGGCGTGGATGGCCGACATCGCACCGTGGGTCAGGCCCGGGTACATGCCCCAGGAGGTGTTGCTGGAGCCAATCATCTCGCTCAGCACCAGGCCCAGGGAATGGGGCAGGCCCTGGCCACCGTAGGCCGGGTCTGCCGCCACGCCGTGCCAGCCGCCTTCCACATACTGGGCAAAGGCTTGCTTGAAGCCTTTGGGAGTGGTCACCACGCCATTATCGAAATGGCAGCCCTCTTCATCGCCGCTGCGATTGAGCGGCGCGAGTACGTTTTCGCAGAACCTGGCGCCTTCTTCGAGGATCGCACTGACCATGTCCGGGCTGGCATCCGTGGCGCCCAGGGCCGCGTAGTGGCCGTGGAAATCGAATACGGTGTCGATCAGAAAGCGCATGTCGCGCAGGGGAGCTTTGTACTCAGGCATGGCAATGTCTCCGGCAGCAGATAGGGTTAACCTACTGCCGGCCATGGCCGTGGACAATCACTGTAGCGCTGCTGAATACACCGCCATTACTCAACCGGCAGCGCTCTCCATGCGCACCGCGCCACGGCGGGTTTGCCCGGCTGCGACCACACAGTTACGCCCCGCCCCCTTGGCGGTGTAAAGCGCCTGGTCGGCGGATTTGAGCACCTCGTCGGGGCTGCGTTGCTCGGCCTGGCGCTCGGCCACGCCGATGCTTACCGTCACCGACACACTGGACGCGCCGCTGCCCGCACGGCGCTGGCGGCCTTGATGGTCGTCCTGGGGGCGGTCCGGGTTGCGCAACTTGATGTCGTAGCTGGCGATGATCTCGCGGATCTCCTCCAGGTGCGGCATGCACTCATCCAGGGTCTTGCCGGCAAACACCACGGCAAACTCTTCACCGCCGTAACGGTAGGCCCGCCCGCCGCCGTTGACCTTGGACAGCTTGCTCGCCACCAGGCGCAGCACCTGGTCGCCCACATCGTGGCCGTGGGTGTCATTGAAACGCTTGAAGTGATCGACGTCGCTCATCGCCAGCACATAGTTGCGCCCCAGCCGCTGCATACGCTCGTTGAGCGCACGTCGCCCCGGCAAGCCGGTGAGCTCATCACGAAACGCCATTTGATACGCCTCGTGCGCCACCCCCGCAGCGATCATCAGCATCACCTGGCTGCACATGATGTTGAGGGTGAACGGTAGGATGAAGGTTTGCGGCAACATCCAGAACATGCCCAGCAACCCCACCAGTTGTGCGGCGTGCAGCGGGCGCGGCTGGTACCAGTATTGGGCGGCCAGGGTGAGAAAGCCGATCAGGAACATCGGATAGGAAAGTTGGATCAGGCTCATCCAGGCGCCATGCAGCATCGGCCAACGGATCTCCGCCAACCAGCCCAGCAAAGCCTGGGGAAAACTCTGCTCCAGGGCCAGCGCCACACTGCCCACCGCCAGCAGCACCGCGCAGCGGGCGACGAAGTCGCGGAACAGATGGGTCTTTTCCTGCCACAGCGCATAAATGCTGAACAGCAAGGGCAATAGCAGGCAGCACAGGTGGAACACCACCGCAGCGTCTTCACGCACGCGGCCATTGTCCCGGTAGAAGTCGGTCTGGGTATCCAGCAGGTAATAGGCGACGTAAACCGTGACCATCAAGAACAGTTCACGCTGGCGTCGATACACCGCGCAGTAGGCGCCGCCGAGCAACAGCACCAGGGTAGGCAGCACGTTGAACAGCGAGGTGAAGAAGACGCTGAGGTCCTTGACGTACGCAGCCGAGAGCCCGGCCAGCAACAGCAGCAGCGAAGGGAGAAAATGGCTGAAACGTACAGCGGACACGCGTGACAAGGGTAAAGCTCCGACCCGCTAACAAATAATGGCACTGTGCCGCTAAGCGATCAGTTAAGCACAACCGACCGAGCATGTATCACATTGCCATCACTGTAACGGCAGCTCATCATAATCCCTGAGTGCAGGACTGCGGTTTTTTAGACGCGCTCCCACACAAATGCAAAAAAACCGCCGCATCCCGAGGGAGGCGGCGGTTTCTAGAAGAACCTGGTAAGGCTTAGTAAGCCAGGCCGAAATCTTCTTCTTTCATGTCCATCAGGTTGTTGGCGCCCGACAGCATGGTTGCCACGTGGGTGCGGGTACGCGGCAGGATGCGCTGGAAGTAGAAGCGTGCAGTCTGCAGCTTGGCGGTGTAAAACGCCTCTTCGCTGGTGCCGGCGGCCAGTTTCTCGGCAGCCAGGCGTGCCATGTCGGCCCAGAAGTAAGCCAGGCAGGCGTAGCCGGAGTACATCAGGTAGTCCACCGAGGCAGCACCGACTTCTTCACGGTCTTTCATCGCGGCCATGCCGACCTTCATGGTCAACTCGCCCCACTCTTTGTTCAGTGCCGCCAGCGGTGCAACGAACTCTTTAACCGCGTCGTTACCTTCGTTGGCCTGGCAGAACTTGTGCACGATCTTGGTGAAGCCCTTGAGCGCTTCGCCTTGGGTCATCAGCACTTTACGGCCGAGCAGGTCCAGCGCCTGGATGCCGGTGGTGCCTTCGTACAGCATAGAAATGCGGCTGTCGCGAACGTTCTGCTCCATGCCCCACTCAGCGATAAAGCCGTGGCCACCGTAGATCTGCACGCCGTGGTTGGCCGATTCAAAACCGACTTCGGTCATGAATGCCTTGGCGATCGGGGTCATGAAGGCCAGCAGGGCATCTGCCTGTTTCTTGGCTTCGTCGTCGGTGCCGTACTTGACGATGTCCACTTGCTTGGCGGTGAAGTACACCATCGCACGGTTACCTTCGGCGAAGGCTTTCATGGTCAGTAACATGCGGCGTACATCAGGGTGCACGATGATCGGGTCAGCGGCTTTGTCCGGCGCTTTCGGGCCGGTCAGGGAGCGCATTTGCAGGCGATCACGCGCATATTTCAAGCCGCCCTGGAAACCGATCTCGGCGTGAGCCAGGCCTTGCAGCGCGGTGCCCAGGCGAGCGGTGTTCATGAAGGTGAACATGCAGTTCAGGCCTTTGTTCGCCGGGCCGATCAGGAAACCGGTGGCCGCGTCGAAGTTCATCACGCAGGTGGCGTTGCCGTGGATACCCATTTTGTGTTCCAGGGAACCACAGGTGACCGCGTTGCGCTCGCCCACCGAGCCATCGGCGTTAGGCAGGAACTTGGGCACGATAAACAGCGAGATGCCTTTGGTGCCGGCCGGTGCATCCGGCAGGCGGGCCAGTACGATGTGGACGATGTTGTCGGCCATGTCGTGTTCGCCGGCCGAGATGAAGATCTTGGTACCGGAGACTTTGTAGGAGCCGTCAGCCTGAGGCTCGGCCTTGGTGCGCAGCATGCCCAGGTCGGTGCCGCAGTGTGGCTCGGTCAGGCACATGGTGCCGGTCCATTCGCCCGACACCAGTTTGGTCAGGTAAGCCTCTTGCTGCTCGGGGGTGCCGTGTTCGGAAATAGTGTTCATCGCGCCATGGGACAGGCCCGGGTACATGCCCCATGACCAGTTGGCTTCGCCGACCATTTCGCTCACGGCCAGGCCCAGGGATTCCGGCAGGCCTTGGCCACCATGCTCCACGTCGTGGGCCAGGCTTGGCCAGCCGCCTTCGACGAATTGTTTGTAGGCTTCTTTGAAGCCCGCTGGGGTCTTAACGCCTGACTCACTCCAGGTACACCCTTCGATGTCGCCCACGCGGTTCAACGGTGCCAGCACTTGCTCACAGAACTTGGCGCCTTCTTCGAGGATGGCGTCGACCATGTCCGGGGTAGCGTCCTGGCAAGCCGGCAGGCTCTGATAGTGCGCTTCATAACCGAGCAGTTCGTCACGAACGAAGCGAATATCACGCAAGGGGGCCTTGTAGTCAGGCATAGCGATAAACCTCTGCTGATGTAACTGGGATGAACAACCGCATGGATTTTTTATGGCGGTCAAACAGGTGTTTGAAACATACGTTTACGACCCAGGGTTGTCAAGCGTCGGCCAGATGCCGTTTGTCTTGACGCAGGTCAGCCAGGCACGGCGAGGCCTGCGGCGGGGGATGCCTCATGATTCAAGGAAGGTAAAAGTACAGAGCAGAATGTCGCAGAACGACTGTGGGAGCTGGCTTGCCTGCGATGCAGGCGCCATGGTGTATCAGGCAGTACGCGTTGATGCTATCGCAGGCAAGCCAGCTCCCACAGAGAGAAGCGGGCGTACGATAGAGAAGTTAAGCGTAGGTATCGATCAACGTACCGCGCATTTCGTCCGAAGCCTTGGCGACTTTCGCCCCCAGCTCGATTTGAAACTTGCCCTGGGCCATTTCCACCATGTTGCTCGCCGAATTGGACGCTTGGGCACGGTCATTGGCTTGCAGACGGTCGCTTTGCGCGGCCGATGGCTGGGTGGTCGCGGCGCTGGCAATCTTGCCGGCCGCCTGGTCGACACGGTTCTGCCCGGTCTGAATGCTGCTCAGGCCCGAATAAAACGCGCTGCTTCCAGAGATTTCCATGGCGTAAGCCTGCCTTTAGAGAATCGTGAAGCCCGATTGAACCAGACATCCTGGCAAAAGGCCCGTCAAAAACACTAATGGCATATTGCCTTGGCGATAGCCAAAATCAGTCAAGCAGGTCCAGTTCCAAGTACTCGGCCACCGCGCCAGCCCCGGCGTGCTTGAGTTTCGGCACTCGCCCCAGGCAAGGCGCGGGCAGGCGCTCAGCCAGGGTGGCGAGGTTTTCTTCCAGACGAGAGGTCTTGGGGTCGATGATATTTGCCACCCAGCCCGCCAGCGGCAAGCCATCCCGTGCGATGGCTTCGGCGGTGAGCAACGCGTGGCTGATGCACCCAAGGCGCACGCCTACCACCAGGATCACCGGCAGTTTGAGCGCCATGGCCAGGTCCGACAGGTTGGCCTGGTCGGCCAAGGGCACGCGCCAACCGCCTGCCCCTTCGATCAAGGTGAAGTCCGCGCCCCGTGCCAGGATCTGCTGCATCGGCTTGAGCAGCGATTGCACCGTGAGCCCGACGCCCGCCTCGCGCGCTGCCAGATGCGGCGCGATAGCTGGCTCGAAGGCCACCGGGTTGACCTCGGCATAACTGAGCGGCACTGAACACTCGGCCAGCAACGCCAAGGCATCGGCATTGCGCAGGCCCTGGGCCGTCAGTTGGCAGCCCGACGCCACCGGCTTTCCGGCGGCCGTGCTTTTGCCGGAAAGCCTGGCCGCATGCAACAGGCCGGCGGCGATGGTGGTCTTGCCAACATCGGTGTCTGTACCGGTGATGAAGTAAGCGGCGCTCATAACGGTTTCTCCAGTACGGCATACACCACTTGGTACGTGGCGGGCAGGCCCTGGGCCTGGCGGAACTGCTCGTAGGCCTCTACCAACGCGACAATCCGCGCACGGCCCGTCAACCCTCCCGGGCGGCCTGGGTTGAGGTTGTGGGCGCCCAATGCCTTGAGCTCATGGGTCAGGCTGCGCACATCCGGGTAATGCAATACGTGGGGCTGTCGCTCCAGGCTGATCACGCGCAAGCCACTGGCCGCACACCGTTGCTGATAAACCTCGAAGGTGCGGAAGCGATTGACGTGGACCAGCCCGTCCGCCGCCCGCCAACTCTCGCGCAACTCATCCAGGGTGCCTACGCACAGGCTGGCAAAGGCCAGCACGCCACCTGGTCGCAGCACACGCCGGGCTTCGCTGAGCACCGCATCAAAATGGGCACACCACTGTACCGCGAGGCTGGAGAAGAGCAGCTCAACGCTGTCAGCTGTAAGCGGCAAGCGTTCTGCATCACCGGCTATAAAGTGCGCGGCGCCGCCCAGTGGACGCGCGTGGTTGAGCATGCCCTCGGCAATGTCCAGCGCCACACCCTGGCTACCGGGCAAACGCTCGCCCAGTACGCGGCTGAAGTAGCCCGTGCCGCAGCCCATGTCCAGCCAACGCTGTGGCGCCAGGCCGTGAGGCAAACGGCTGAGCAGTTCATGCCCGACCGCACGCTGCAACTCGGCCACGCTGTCGTAACTGGCCGCCGCACGGGAGAACGAGGCCGCGACCTGGCGCTTGTCCGGCAAGCCCCCTGGCAAGGGCGGGTGGGATAGGTCAGTCATCGACACACTCATGCAAAAAAGCCTGGATGGCCCCGGCAACTCCGTGAGGGTCTTCCAGAAGAAACGCGTGACCGGCCTGTTCAATCAGGCCGATTTCTACATCGGGGAGCAAGGCCAGCAGGTCACTGGCGGCTTCGGCAGGCACCAGCCCATCCAGGCCGGCAAACAGGTGCAACTGCGGCCCACGAAAGGCCTGCAAGGCCGCCCGCGTATCCAGTTGGGCCAACAGTTCCAGGCCGGGCATCAAGACGCTGGGGGAAGTATTCGGCGCACCGCTGACCAACAACCGCGACAAGCCGCGCGGGTCTTCGGCACCCTTGGCGCACAACAGCCCAAAGCGCTTGAGCGTGACCTGGGAATCGGCATGGCAGCCGGCCAGAAATGCGTCGAAGGTTTCCGCAGGCATCCCATGGGGCCAGCCGTCATGGGCGACGAAACACGGGTTGCTCGCCAGAGTCAGCAAGCCACAGCACCGCTCGCCACGGCGTGCCGCCAACTCGGACGCGAGCATGCCGCCCAGCGACCAGCCCCCGAGCCAGGCATTGTCCGGCAGCGTCGCATCGAGCTCATCGAGCCATTCACCGAGTTCGCTGGCCTGCAGCGCCGGCAAGGGTTCGATCTGTACCTGCAAGTGCTCGTTCAGGCCGTGCAGCGCAGCGGCCAACGGTTCCAGCGGTGACACACCCAGGCCCCAGCCCGGTAGCAGGATCAGTCGATTACGCATAGCCGGGCTCCGAGGCGTCTAACAAACGAAAACACGCTTGCAACCCATCTAACAATAGCTGCACCTGCGCCTCGCTGTGGGCCGCCGTCAATGTCACCCGTAGACGGGCACTGCCGGCGGGCACGGTCGGTGGGCGAATGGCAGTCACCATCAAGCCACGCTCGCGCAGCATCTGCGAGAGGCGCAGTGCCCGGGCGCTGTCGCCAATCAGGATCGGTTGGATCGGCGTAAAGCTGTCCATCAACGCCAGGCCTATCTGCTCGGCGCCGCGACGGAACTGGCGGATCAACGCGTTGAGGTGCTCGCGTCGCCAATGTTCGCTGCGCAGCAGTTCCAGGCTTTTGAGGGTGGCGCAGGCCAGTGCCGGTGGTTGGCTGGTGGTGTAGATATACGGGCGTGCGAATTGGATCAGGCTCTCGATCAAGTCCTCACTGCCGGCCACGAAGGCCCCGGCGGTGCCGAACGCTTTGCCCAAGGTGCCAACCAGCACGGGCACGTCCTCCTGGCTCAAGCCGAAATGTTCGACGATGCCGCCGCCATTGGCGCCCAGCGGGCCGAAGCCATGGGCGTCATCCACCATCAGCCAGGCACCTTTGGCCTTGGTTTCACGGGCCAGCGCGGGCAGGTCGGCGAGGTCGCCGTCCATGCTGAACACACCGTCGGTGACCACCAAGGTATTGCCGGTGGCTTTCTCCAGGCGCTTGGCCAGGCTGCCCGCGTCGTTATGCAGATAGCGGTTGAAACGCGCACCGGACAGCAAACCGGCATCCAGCAAGGACGCGTGGTTAAGCCGGTCTTCCAGTACCGTATCGCCCTGCCCCACCAGCGCCGTGACCGCGCCGAGGTTGGCCATGTAGCCAGTGGTGAACAGCAAGGCACGCGGGCGACCGGTCAAGTCAGCCAGGGCTTCTTCCAGCTCATGGTGCGGTGTGGCGTGGCCCACCACCAAGTGCGAAGCGCCACCGCCCACGCCCCAGCGGGACGCACCGGCGCGCCAGGCTTCGATCACTTGCGGGTGATTGGCCAGGCCGAGGTAATCGTTGTTGCAGAAGGCCAACAACGGTTGCCCGTCCACCACCACGTGCGGGCCTTGGGGGCTCTGCAGCAAGGGGCGCTGGCGGTAAAGATGGTCGGCACGGCGGGCAGCGAGGCGCGCGGCGAGATCGAAAGACATGCTGGCCTCGATTTAACAGGTTCAACTCAATCCAATGGGGGAGCTGGCTTGCCTGCGATAGAGGTCCTTCTGACACTTCAATACTGAAAGTGCCGCCGCCATCGCAGGCAAGCCAGCTCCCACACTGGAATGCATTCCAAAGGTGGTTACACCACAGCGTTGTAGAACTGCTCGCTGCTCTTTTGCTCCACCAACGCCTGCTCGATCGCCGCCTGATGCACTTCATCGGCATGCTCTTCACGGGCTTCGGGCAGGATGCCCAGGCGTGCGAACAGTTGCATGTCCTTGTCCGCCTGGGGGTTGGCGGTGGTCAGCAGTTTGTCGCCGTAGAAGATCGAGTTGGCGCCGGCAAAAAAGGCCAGGGCCTGCATCTGCTCATTCATGGCTTCGCGGCCAGCCGACAGGCGCACGTGGGACTGCGGCATCAGGATGCGCGCCACCGCCAGCATGCGGATGAAATCGAAGGGGTCGATGTCATCGGCGTTTTCCAACGGCGTGCCCGCCACTTTCACCAGCATGTTGATCGGCACCGACTCCGGATGCTCCGGCAGGTTGGCCAACTGGATCAGCAAGTTGGCGCGGTCGTCGAGAGACTCGCCCATGCCAAGGATGCCGCCCGAACAGATCTTCATCCCCGAGTCACGCACGTACGCCAGGGTTTGCAGGCGCTCGCTGTAGGTGCGGGTGGTGATGATCGAGCCGTAGAACTCCGGCGAGGTGTCGAGGTTGTGGTTGTAGTAGTCCAGGCCGGCCTGGGCCAGGGCTTCGGTCTGGTCCTGGTCAAGGCGACCGAGAGTCATGCAGGTTTCCAGGCCCATGGCCTTCACGCCTTTGACCATTTCCAGCACATAGGGCATGTCTTTGGCCGACGGATGTTTCCATGCCGCGCCCATGCAGAAACGCGTCGAACCGATGGCCTTGGCACGTGCGGCCTCTTCGAGGACCTTCTGCACCTCCATCAGCTTCTCTTTTTCCAGGCCAGTGTTGTAGTGGCCCGACTGCGGACAATATTTGCAATCTTCCGGGCAGGCGCCGGTCTTGATCGACAGCAGCGTCGACACTTGCACGCGGTTGGCGTCGAAATGCGCGCGGTGCACGGTCTGCGCCTGGAACAACAGGTCGTTGAAGGGCTGCACGAACAGGGCTTTGACTTCAGCTAAAGACCAATCGTGACGCAGGGTGGCAGAGGTGCTGGCGCTCATGGGCGATTCCTTGATTATGCTTTGGCAAGCGCTGTGGGAAAGGCAATACCCACAGGCACGACACGGATGCTCGGCATATTTAAGGAAGATTCATGCACTGTCAACCTGAGCACAAACACCAAGTTTACATCTGGTTAAAAAGCATACAACCCTGTTTGATCTGCGATGAGTGCATCGAATCAGACGAGCCCCTGTGCAGCGCCTGCGAAACAGAATTGCCATGGCTGATGGAACAGTGCGAACGCTGCGCACTGCCCTTACCCATGGACGGACTGCTCTGCGGCCAGTGCCAAAAACAGCCACCGGCCTTTCACCAGGTGGTCGCGCCATGGACCTACAGTTTTCCCGTGGACACCCTGATCAGCCGCTTCAAGCATCAGGCGCGTTGGCCGCTGGGGCACTTGCTGGCGCGCCTGCTGGGGCAGCACTTGCAGCATCGCTTCGATAACGCCGAACTGGAGCGCCCCGACTGCCTGCTACCGGTGCCCATGGCGCGCAAACGTCTGCGCGAACGCGGCTTTAATCAAGCGTTGATGCTGGCCCGCTGGCTCAATCACGCCCTCGACATTCCCTTTGATGAACACGCGCTCTTACGCCCCCATGAAACCGTGGCGCAGCAAGACCTCGATGCCAAGACCCGCAAACGCAACCTGCTCAACGCCTTCGCACTGGCCCCCGGCATCCAGGTCGCCGGGCAACATCTGGCGCTGGTAGACGACGTCCTCACCACCGGCGCCACGGCCCACAGCCTGGCGCGCTTGTTGATAAACGCCGGCGCGCGCCAGGTGGATGTGTATTGCCTGGCCCGTACGCCCAAACCCGGCAGCTGACTTGACTCCCCTGCGCCAGCGCGGCAACGTCGGCGCATCTCACCCAAGCGTATCTGCCATGTCTGTGCCCAGCCCTCTCAGCCAACACATCATCCGCCGCCCCCAGCGTATTGCCTTGCTGGGGCATATCGCCGAGCAGGGCTCCATCACCCGTGCGGCCAAGAGTGCCGGGCTGAGTTACAAGGCCGCCTGGGACGCCATTGATGAACTGAACAACCTGGCGCAAAAACCGCTGGTGCAACGCAGCGTCGGTGGCAAGGGCGGTGGCGGCGCCAAACTGACTCAGGAAGGCGAACGGGTGCTGCGCCTCTATCAGCGCCTGCAACTGCTTCAGGCCGAGATCCTTGGCTCGGACGAAGCGGCCAGCGACTTCAACCTGCTGGGCCGTTTGATGCTGCGCACCAGCGCGCGCAACCAATTGCACGGCCAGGTCAGCACCCTAGAGAGCCATGGCCACAACGACATGATCCGCCTGCAATTGGCCGGCGGCCTGCACCTCGACGCACAGATCACCCACGACAGCACCCTGCGCCTGGAACTGCAGACCGGTGTTGAAGTAGTGGCCCTGATCAAGGCCGGGTGGCTTGAATTACTGGCGGACGGGCAAGCTGAAACACTTGGACACAATTGCCTGGAAGGCAGGATCGAGACCATTCTCGCCGCCGAAGACGGCCCCAGCGAAGTACGTATTGCCCTGCCCAACGGCCAAGTGTTGTGCGCGCTGGCGCCGCCCGTCGCACTCAAGGCCATTGATGCAGCGCAGGGCCAGCCGATCCGCGTGCAGTTTGCACCCAGCCATGTATTGCTTGGCACCCCGGTGTAACGGGCGCGCGTCTTCAAGCTGCAACAATTCGGTCACAAGCGCTGCTTAAGGTGTCTGCAAAAACCTTAAGGAGCCTGTGATGAGCCTATTAGAAGAAAACCAAGCCACCGACCTTGAACAGATGGTGGGCCTGACCCGCCGTCGCTTTATCGGCGCAGGCGCCCTGTGCGGCGCCGCGATGTTTCTCGGCGGCAACCTGCTGAGCCGCAGCGCCCTGGCCGTGAATGCCGCTACCGCCAGCCCGTTGCTGGGGTTCACCAGCATCGCCGCCGCCACCAGCGACACCATCACCCTGCCACCGGGCTACAGTGCTTCGGTGTTGATCAGTTGGGGCCAGCCCCTGCACAAGAACGCCCCGGCTTTCGACCCGTCCGGCCATGGCACCGCCAAGGCTCAGGAACAACAGTTCGGCGACAACAACGACGGCATGAGCCTGTTTCCATTCCCCGGTGACGACAACCGCGCGCTGATGGCGATCAACAATGAATACACCAACTATCGCTACCTCTACGCCCACGGCGGCGCGCCACAATCTGCCGAAGACGTGCGCAAAGCCCTGGCCAGCGAAGGCGTGTCGGTGATCGAAGTGCGCCGCAAGGGTGACACCTGGCAGTTCGTCCAGGATTCGCGCTACAACCGGCGCATCCACGGCAATTCACCGATCCGTTTGAGTGGCCCTGCCGCCGGCCATGACTGGCTGAAAACCGGCGCAGACAAGAGCGGCAAAAAAGTCCTCGGCACGTTCCAGAACTGCGCCAACGGCAAGACGCCGTGGGGCACCTACCTGACCTGCGAAGAAAACTTCACCGACTGCTTCGGCAGCAGCAACCCGCAGCAAACCTTCGACGCAGGGCAGAAGCGCTACGGCGTGGTGGCCGCCAGCAAAGACATCAACTGGCATCAGCACGACCCGCGCTTTGATATGGCCAAGAACCCCAACGAACTCAATCGCCATGGTTGGGTGGTGGAAATCGACCCGTTCGATCCGCAATCCACGCCAGTCAAACGCACGGCGCTGGGGCGCTTCAAACACGAAAACGCGGCCCTCGCCGAAACCCGTGACGGTCGCGCCGTGGTGTACATGGGCGACGATGAGCGCGGTGAATTCATCTACAAGTTCATCAGCCGCGATCAGATCAACCACAACAACCCGAAGGCCAACAAAGACCTGCTCGACCACGGCACCTTGTACGTGGCGATCTTCGACGCGGGCGACGGCAACGCCGACCACCCCAAGGGCAAAGGCCAGTGGGTTGAAATCACCCATGGCAAAAACGGCATCGACGCCAGCAGCGGTTTCGCCAACCAGGCCGAGGTACTGATTCATGCGCGCCTGGCCGCCAGCGTGGTGAAAGCCACACGCATGGACCGCCCGGAATGGATCGTGGTCAGCCCCACCGACGGCCAGGTCTATTGCACCCTGACCAACAACGCCAAGCGCGGCGAAGAGGGCCAGCCGGTAGGCGGCCCCAACCCACGGGAGAAGAACGTATACGGCCAGATCCTGCGCTGGAAAGCCGACGCCGATAACCACGGTGCCACGGACTTCACCTGGGACCTGTTCGTGGTGGCCGGCAACCCCGGCGTACATGCCGGCAACCCCAAGGGCGGCTCGTCCAACATCAACCCGCAAAACATGTTCAACAGCCCCGACGGCCTGGGCTTCGACAAAGCCGGGCGCCTGTGGATCCTGACCGATGGCGACTACAGCAACGCCGGCGACTTTGCGGGCATGGGCAATAACCAGATGCTGTGCGCCGACCCGAGCACTGGAGAAATCCGTCGCTTCATGGTGGGGCCGGTGGCGTGTGAAGTGACGGGGATCAGCTTTTCGCCGGACCAGAAAACGTTGTTCGTGGGCATTCAGCACCCAGGGGAAACCGGTGGCTCGACCTGGCCGGAACACCTGCCCAATGGCAAACCGCGGTCGTCGGTGATGGCGATTCGGCGGGATGATGGCGGGATCGTAGGCGCCTGATAGACCGCTATCGCAGGCAAGCCAGCTCCCACATCTCGATGTGTAAATACATGCCAGTGTGGGAGCTGGCTTGCCTGCGAAGGCGTCCGCACAGCCACCGCCTATCTATGCTGTTACCATACCCGGCCGGACGCGGCGCCCTGCTGCGCGCAGGAGTTCGCATGGCCCATCCGTTTGAAACACTCACCCCAGACCTGGTGCTCGACGCCGTCGAAAGCATCGGTTTCCTCAGCGACGCGCGGGTTCTGGCGCTCAACAGCTACGAAAACCGCGTGTACCAAGTGGGCATCGAAGACGCCGAACCGCTGATCGCCAAGTTCTATCGCCCCCAGCGCTGGACCAACGAGGCGATCCTGGAAGAACACCGCTTCACCTTCGAACTGGCCGAGTGCGATGTACCGGTGGTCGCCCCATTGATCCACAACGGCGAGAGCCTGTTCGAACACGCAGGTTTCCGCTTCACCCTGTTTCCCCGCCGTGGCGGCCGCGCGCCGGAGCCGGGCAACCTCGATCAGCTTTACCGACTTGGGCAACTGCTGGGGCGTTTGCACGCGGTGGGCTCCACCCGCCCGTTCGAACACCGCGAAGCCCTGGGGGTGAAGAATTTCGGTCACGACTCCCTCACCACCTTGCTTGAAGGCAACTTCATTCCCAAAAGCCTGTTGCCGGCCTACGAGTCCGTGGCCCGCGACCTGCTCAAGCGTGTGGAAGAGGTTTACAAGGCCACGCCGCACAAGAACATCCGTATGCACGGTGACTGCCACCCCGGCAACATGATGTGCCGCGACGAGATGTTCCATATCGTCGACCTGGATGACTGCCGCATGGGCCCGGCGGTGCAAGACCTGTGGATGATGCTGGCTGGCGACCGCCAGGAATGCCTCGGCCAGCTCTCGGAACTGATGGACGGCTATCAGGAATTCCACGACTTCGACCCGCGCGAACTGGCGCTGATCGAGCCGCTGCGCGCCCTGCGCCTGATGCACTACAGTGCCTGGCTCGCACGACGCTGGGACGACCCGGCGTTTCCCCATAGCTTTCCGTGGTTTGGCAGCGAGCGGTATTGGGGCGACCAGGTGCTGGCGTTGCGCGAGCAACTGTCGGCGCTCAATGAAGAACCGCTGAAGCTCTTCTGACCTGGCCCTGCCTCCTGTGGGAGCTGGCTTGCCTGCGATGGCGGCGGTGACTTCACTATTGCTATCGCAGGCAAGCCAGCTCCCACCAAAAAGCGGCGCCCATTGTCTGACAAATATCCTTACAATTGCGCTTTGTTAGCTGCCTGAGCAAGGATTCTGCAATGCAAGCCGCCAACCCCCGCAAGGGGTACATCCTGGGCCTGAGCGCCTATGTCATCTGGGGTCTATTCCCGCTCTACTTCAAAGCCATCGCCAGCGTGCCCGCCGCCGAGATCATTGTGCACCGCGTATTGTGGTCGGCACTGTTCGGTGGGCTGTTGCTGATGGTGTGGAAACATCCCGGCTGGTTTCGCGAACTGCGCGACAACCCCAAGCGCCTGGCGATCCTGGCCCTCAGCGGTTCGTTGATCGCCGCTAATTGGCTGACCTATGTGTGGTCGGTGAACACCGGGCGCATGCTTGAAGCAAGCCTGGGTTACTACATCAACCCGCTGGTGAATGTGCTGCTGGGCATGCTGATCCTCGGCGAGCGCCTGCGCCGTTTGCAATGGGTAGCCGTGGGGTTGGCAGCGGTAGGTGTGGCGCAGCAGGTGTGGCAAGTCGGTAGCCTGCCGTGGGTGTCGCTGGCGCTGGCGCTGACGTTCGGCTTCTACGGTTTGATCCGCAAGCAGGCGCCGGTCAAGGCGCTGCCAGGCCTGGTGGTGGAAACCTGGATGCTGGTACCCATTGCCGTCGCCTGGTTGCTGTTCAACCCGACCGCCCACAGCGCGCAACTGGCGTTCTGGAGCACCTCCGAAGCCTGGTGGCTGGTGGCCGCAGGCCCGGTGACGCTGATTCCCCTGGTGTGCTTCAACGCCGCTGCACGGCACTTGCCCTACACCGCCCTGGGCTTTTTGCAGTATGTGGCGCCGACGCTGGTGTTGCTCGAAGCCGTGCTGTTGTTCGGTGAACACCTGGCGCCGAGCACGCTGATCGCCTTCGCCTTTATCTGGGCCGGGTTGGTGGTGTACAGCCTGGATGCCTGGCTGACTGTGCGCAAACGCTGATCAAATAACGTACAAATCTCTGCAAGCCACGGCTTTCGTGGCTTGCAGCGTTCCACCCAAAGGTTATCCACAACCTGATCCCCGCCATTTGTGCACAAGCCCTTGAAACTGCTCGTTTTTTGCTCAACTTGCGCAGAGGGCCGGCGGGCGTGGCCTGGCGTCGGGTCTCTACAGGTTATCCACAGGCCCATGCAAGATTTTCCTGCATAACCTTGTGGATCGTTATTCCTCCTGACGCAACTCCACCATCAAGTCATCGGCCAAGGTTTCCAAAGCCTCTTGCAGGGTTTCCAGCGATAGCGTGGCCGGCACTTGCAACAACGCCTCGGCGTTGAACAGCGGATCACCGCTCATGGGCGCCGGGCGCACATCGGTGCTCAGGCGTTCCAGGTTGACGCCCTGCTGGCTCAGCAGCGCGGTGATCTCACGCACGATGCCCGAGCGATCATTGCCCACCAGGGTCATCAGGATCGGCTTGGACGCCGATGCCTGCCCGCTGCTGCCCTCACCCACCAACACGCGAATGCCATGGGTGGATAAATCCTCCAATGCCCCCACCAATGCCTGGCGCTGCTCGCTCGGCACGCTCACCCGCAGGATCCCGGCAAACTGCCCGGCCATATGCGCCATGCGGCTTTCCAGCCAGTTACCGCCATGACTGGCAATGTTCTGCGCGATGCGTTCAACCAGGCCGGGTTTGTCGGCGGCGATAATAGTGAGTACAAGATGGTCCATGGCGCAGTCCCTCGGTTGGTTGATCCTCGATTATAGACATGCCGCGTATATCCAGAAGGTACGCGTGATCGTTAACGTCCATCCCAGGCAAGCCAGCTCTCACAGACAAATCGTGTACCATTTTGATATTTATCTGGAACAATCCAATAGTTTTTTGAGAACATCCGGTTCTCCGCTGTGACCGTACGACCAAAGTGGGTCGCTAAACGACGTATTTAGTCTAATTTTCACAACCGCAAGTCATCATGTAGTATGCCCAACCGTGCACTACATAATGAAAATCTGAAAAAGCGCATAAGCTCCGCAGAGTGAGGCAAGCAATGACTGAACACGTTCAAGTCGGTGGCCTGCAGGTCGCCAAAGTCCTGTTCGACTTCGTGAACAACGAAGCCATTCCCGGTACCGGCATCACTGCCGACCAGTTCTGGGCCGGTGCCGACAAGGTCATCCATGACCTGGCCCCGAAGAACAAAGCCCTACTCGCCAAACGCGACGACTTCCAGGCGCGGATCGATACCTGGCACCAGACCCACGCCGGCCAGGCCCACGACCCGGTGGCCTACAAAGCCTTCCTGCAAGACATCGGCTACCTGTTGCCAGAAGCCGCAGACTTCCAGGCCTCGACCCAAAACGTCGATGATGAGATCGCACGCATGGCCGGCCCACAGCTGGTGGTGCCGGTGATGAACGCCCGCTTCGCCCTCAATGCCTCGAATGCGCGCTGGGGCTCGCTGTACGACGCGCTGTATGGCACCGACGCCATCAGCGAAGCCAACGGCGCCGAGAAGGGCAAGGGCTATAACAAAGTGCGTGGTGACAAGGTCATTGCCTTCGCCCGCGCCTTCCTCGACGAAGCCGCACCGCTGAGCGCCGGCAGCCATGTCGATTCCACCGCCTACAAAATCGTCGATGGCAAGCTGATCGTCAGCCTCAAAGGCGGCAGCAACAGCGGCCTCCGTGACGATGCCCAGTTGATCGGTTTCCAGGGCCCTGCGGCCGAGCCGATTGCGATCCTGCTCAAGCACAATGGCCTGCACTTCGAAATCCAGATCGACGCCAGCACCCCAGTCGGCCAGACCGACGCTGCCGGCGTCAAAGACGTGCTGATGGAAGCCGCGCTGACCACCATCATGGACTGCGAAGACTCCGTCGCCGCCGTGGATGCCGATGACAAAGTGGTGATCTACCGCAACTGGCTCGGCCTGATGAAGGGCGACCTGGCCGAAGAAGTGGCCAAGGGCGGCCAGACCTTCACCCGCACCATGAACCCTGACCGCGCCTACACCGGCGTGGATGGCAGCGACGTGACCCTGCACGGCCGTTCGCTGTTGTTCGTGCGCAACGTTGGCCACTTGATGACCATCGACGCGATCCTCGATAAAGACGGCAACGAAGTACCCGAAGGCATCCTCGACGGCCTGATCACCAGCCTGGCGGCGATCCACAGCCTCAACGGCAACAACACCCGCAAGAACAGCCGCACCGGTTCCGTATACATCGTGAAACCGAAGATGCACGGCCCGGAAGAAGCCGCGTTCACCAACGAACTGTTCGGTCGCATCGAAGAGGTACTGAACCTGGCGCGCAATACCCTCAAGGTCGGGATCATGGACGAGGAGCGCCGCACCACGGTCAACCTCAAGGCCTGCATCAAGGCGGCCAGTGAGCGCGTGGTGTTTATCAACACCGGTTTCCTCGACCGCACTGGCGATGAAATCCACACCTCCATGGAAGCCGGCGCGATGGTGCGCAAGGCGGCCATGAAGGCAGAAAAGTGGATCGGCGCCTATGAGAACTGGAACGTCGATATCGGCCTGAGCACCGGCTTGCAAGGTCGTGCACAGATCGGTAAAGGCATGTGGGCCATGCCCGACCTGATGGCGGCGATGCTTGAGCAGAAAATCGCCCACCCGTTGGCCGGTGCCAACACCGCCTGGGTACCGTCGCCGACCGCCGCGGCCCTGCATGCGTTGCACTACCACAAGGTTGATGTGTTCGCCCGCCAGGCCGAGCTGGCCAAGCGCGAGCGCGCTTCGGTGGACGATATCCTCACCATTCCTCTGGCCAGCAACACCGATTGGTCCGAGGAAGAAATCCGCAACGAACTGGACAACAACGCCCAGGGCATCCTCGGCTATGTGGTGCGTTGGATCGACCAGGGTGTGGGCTGCTCCAAGGTGCCGGACATCAACGATGTCGGCCTGATGGAAGACCGCGCCACCCTGCGTATTTCCAGCCAGCACATCGCCAACTGGCTGCGCCACGGCATTGTCAACGAAGACCAGGTGATGGAAAGCCTCAAGCGCATGGCGCCCGTGGTGGACCGCCAGAATGCCGGGGATGCGCTGTACCGCCCACTGGCTCCGGACTTCGACAGCAACATCGCGTTCCAGGCAGCGGTGGAGTTGGTGATTGAAGGGACCAAGCAGCCGAATGGCTATACCGAGCCGGTGTTGCATCGCAGGCGTCGGGAGTTCAAGGCCAAGAACGGCCTGTAATGGAAAAAGCCCTGATCGAAAGATCAGGGCTTTTTTATCAGTGTCAGTTAGACCGCATTGCCTGAATCGCAGGCAAGCCAGCTCCCACAGGGGAATGCATTTCAAATGTGGGAGCCGGGCTTGCCCGCGAAGAGGCCAGGCCAGTCACCTCACACTCAGGGCACCATCCCCAACTCCCGCTTCACCAACTTCGCCAACTTCACGCTATCAATCGGCTTGAGCAAGAAATCCACCACGCTCAAATGCATCGCATCAATCACATCCGGCGCTTCCGCGTCTCCAGACATGATGATGATCGGCAACGCCGCACGGGTGGACTCACGCACCTGGCGGATCAATTCCAGGCCATTGCTGGGCGCCATGCGCAGGTCGGTGATCAGCAAACCGATGGAACTGCTCGTCTTCAACAAATCCCACGCAGCCTCGCCACTTTCGGCAGTCATGCAGCGAATACCATCGAGCCCAAGGATTTCCGCCAACAATTCACGCGCGTCCTTGTCGTCGTCCACGATCAAAACGCGTTGGGGGGGCAAATCGGGCTCCAGCATCACGGCGCTCAGCGCCTCGCGCTCGGCATCACTCAAAATATCGTGGTCGGACATACGTTTCTCAGCAGTTCTAATTCAATCTCCCAGCACACTCGTCAGACATCTGCGGAAGGGCGAACAATGTGCACTTCGTCGGAAAGTTTGCCTAGTGGGCGTTCTACGGGTTTTGCACGATTGTCATGTAAGGTTTTTCCCTAGTTTTGTGCGGTATTCCTCGACCTAGACTTACGTCCAATGGGCACCCACCGCGCAGGAGTCGACCATGCAGCACGATAACGACAAAAACACTGCGGTCACTGTTATGAGTAAAGCTGATGCATTCGCACAGGCGGGTAAAACCGCTGTGTTGCAGAACATCCACGGCACCCTGCAATTCCTGCAACGCTTCCCGCCGTTCAACCAGATGGAACAGGCGCACCTGGCTTTTCTGGTGGAACAGTGCCAACTGCGTTTCTACGGCCCCGGCGACAGCATCCTCAAACCGTCGGGCGGCCCGGTCGAGCACTTTTATATCGTCAAGCAGGGCCGGGTCGTGGGTGAGCGTCCAGACTCGGCGGACACCACCTTTGAAATCGCCACCGGCGAATGCTTTCCCCTCGCCGCCTTGCTGGGTGAGCGCGCGACCCGTACAGAACACAAAGCCGCTGAAGACACCTTCTGCCTGCAATTGAACAAACCGGCCTTTATCAAGCTGTTCGCGCTGTCCAGCCCGTTTCGTGATTTCGCCTTGCGCGGGGTCAGCAGCCTGCTCGACCAGGTCAACCAGCAGGTACAGCAAAAAGCCGTGGAAACCCTCGGCACCCAATACTCCTTGAATACCCGCCTGGGTGAATTGGCCATGCGCCACCCGGTCACCTGCAGCCCGCACACACCGTTGCGCGAAGCGGTGACCTTGATGCACGAACAACAGGTCGGCAGCATTGTGATCGTCAACGAACACAAGGCACCCCTGGGCATCTTCACCCTGCGCGATCTGCGCCAGGTGGTCGCCGATGGCGCCAGCGACTTCAGCCAGAGCATTGCCGGGCATATGACCCAGGCGCCGTTTTACTTGAGCCCGGAGCACAGCGCTTTCGACGCAGCCATCGCCATGACCGAGCGGCATATCGCCCATGTGTGCCTGGTGCAAGACCAGCGCCTGTGTGGCGTGGTCTCCGAGCGTGACTTGTTCTCCTTGCAGCGTGTGGACCTGGTGCACCTGGCCCGCACCATCCGCAACGCGCCCCGGGTGGAAAACCTGGTGGCGATTCGCGGTGAAATCGGCCAGTTGGTGGAGCGCATGCTCGCCCATGGCGCCTCATCCACCCAGATCACCCACATCATTACGCTGCTCAACGACCACACCGTGTGCCGGGTGATCGAGCTGACCCTCGCGGAAAAAGGCGACCCCGGCGTGCCCTTCAGTTGGCTGTGTTTTGGCAGCGAAGGCCGCCGCGAACAAACGCTGTACACCGACCAGGACAACGGCATCCTGTTCGAGGCCAAGGACGCCGTCGAAGCCGCCGAAAGGCGTGAGCGCTTGCTACCGCTGGCGCAGCACATCAACCAAAGCCTGGCGCTGTGCGGCTTCAGCCTGTGCAAGGGCAATATCATGGCCGGCAACCCCGAGCTGTGCTTGTCCCGCGTGGAGTGGGCGCGGCGCTTCGGCGCGTTCATTCGTGAGGCGACGCCGGAAAACCTGCTGGGCTCAAGCATCTATTTCGACTTGCGCGTGGTGTGGGGCGACGAGCGCGGTTGCGAGCAACTGCGCCAGGGCATTCTCGATCAGGTGGCGGATAACCGCTTGTTCCAACGGATGCTGGCCGAAAATGCACTACTGCGGCGCCCGCCGGTGGGGCGTTTCCGCGAGTTCGTGCTGACCCGCAAACATGGCGAAAAGGCCACCCTCGACCTCAAGGTGCAAGGCCTTACACCTTTTGTAGATGGCGCGCGCCTGTTGGCCCTGGCCAATGGCATCCACGCCAACAACACCCTGGAACGCCTGCGCCAGTTGGTGGACAAGGCCGTGATCGAACCCCTGGATGGCGCCGCCTATGAAGAGGCCTACCACTTTATCCAGCAGACCCGCATGCAGCAGCACCAATTGCAGACCCGCGAGAACCTGCCCTATTCCAACCGCGTCGACCCCGACAGCCTCAACCACCTGGACCGGCGCATCCTGCGTGAGTCCCTGCGCCAGGCCCAACGCCTGCAAAGCAGCCTGAGCTTGCGGTATCAGCTATGAGTTTGTTTGGCTGGCTGCGCGCCAAAAAACCTGGGCTCAACGCTGCGCAACAGCAGCGCCTGGAACAGTTACCCAAGCCCGCCGAACTGGGCAACGGCCCATTGCGCAGCCAGCGCTGGGTAGTGGTGGACCTGGAAACCAGCGGCCTGAACCTTCACCGCGACCAAGTGCTGTCCATCGGCGCCGTGGTCATCGAAGACGGTGCGGTGGATTTCTCCCAACTGTTCGAACGCACCCTGCAGCGCACCGACACCAAGCTCAGCCCCAGTGTGCTGATCCACGGGCTGGGGCCCAGTGCAATCGCCGCTGGCAGCGACCCGACCGAGGCGTTGCTGGATTTCATGGCGTTCGTGGGTGACAGTCCACTGCTGGCCTTCCATGCGCCGTTTGATCAACACATGCTGTGCCGGGCGCTCAAGGACAGCCTGGGTTATCGCCTGGCCCATCCGTTCATGGATGTAGCAGACCTGGCCCCGCTGTTATGCCCAGAGGCGCATATCCGCGAAGCCGGGCTGGATGACTGGCTCAACCACTTCAGGCTACAGGCCGGCGAACGCCACCATGCCAGCGCCGATGCACTGGCGACGGCGGAGCTGATGTTGATCCTGTTCAGCCGGGCGCGGCAGCAACAGATCGATACGCCCCAGGCGCTGAATGAGCGTTTGGCCCAATGGAAACGACGCAAACAGTCCCCTTCCCTTTAACGCTTCGCGCCCGACGCGGAGCATCGCGGGATGCATTCCTACGCAGAGCGCGGGAACGATCACCCGACAGACGCCAATTGCGCCCACCCTGCGCCTCTGACACAATCGCGAATAATTCTCGTTAGTTTAAACCTTATTCGGTGATGCCTTGTCGTCGGTCCATACCCCACGCAGTGAGCTTGTTGGTGCGTTGTATCGCGACCACCGTGGCTGGCTGTTGGCGTGGCTGCGACGTAACGTGGGGTGCCCAAGCCGCGCCGAAGACCTGAGCCAGGACACCTTCATGCGCCTGCTGGGCCGTGATGAGTTGCGCGAGCCCCGCGAACCGCGGGCGTTCCTGGTGGCCATCGCCAAGGGTTTGCTGTTTGACTATTTCCGTCGTGCGGCCCTGGAACAGGCCTACCTCACTGAATTGATGCTGATGCCGGAAAACGAACAGCCTTCGCCGGAAGCCCAGCAACTGATCCTTGAAGACCTCAAGGCCATCGACCGCCTGCTCGGCAAGTTGTCGAGCAAGGCCCGCGCCGCGTTCCTCTATAACCGCCTCGACGGCCTGGGCCATGCCGAAATCGCCCAGCGCCTGGGCGTGTCGGTGCCCCGCGTGCGCCAATACCTGGCCCAGGGCATTCGCCAGTGCTACATCGCACTGTATGGCGAGCCGTCGTGACCGCAATCGGCTCCAAACCGGTGTCGTCGCGCGTGCTGGATGCCGCGATTGCCTGGCAACTGTCCCTCGACTCGGGCGACGGCAGCGCGGTGGAACAGGAAGAGTTCAGCAAGTGGCTGGCCAGTGATGAGGAACACGCTCGCGCCTGGCGCCAGTTGGGCATGCTCGACCAGCGTTTCAGCGTGGCCTCGGGCCCGGCTCGGGCGGCGCTGCTGCAGTCGCGCCACGGCATTCGCCAGCGCGTGCGCAAGCTGGGCCGGGGCCTGGCCAGTATCGTGCTGGTGTGCGGCCTGGCGCTGTTTGCCGGTGAGCGTTACGTGCCTATTCACTATTGGCTGGCCGACCAGCGCACTGCTACCGGTGAACAGCGCACGCTGAAGCTGGCGGACGGCACGCGGATCAACCTCAACACCCACAGCGCCATTGATGTGCGCTTCGACGAAACACGCCGCTTGATCGTGTTGCAGGCAGGCGAAATCCTCGTCGAAACCGGCCACGACGATTCGCGCCCTTTCTACGTGCAAACCCGCGACGGCAGCCTGCGGGCGCTGGGTACCCGGTTTATCGTCAAGCGCGAAGACGACGCTACGCGCCTGAGTGTGTTGCAGTCAGCCGTGGCCGCCCAGCCCGAGGCGCTGCACCAGGAACAAGTGTTCAAGGCGGGCCAGCAAGTGCTGATGCGCGGCGACGGGCTCGGGCCACTGTTGGCCGTCACGCCGGCTACCGATGCCTGGACGCGCGGCATGCTGGTAGTGGACAACGCTCGGCTGGGGGATGTGATCGAGGAATTGGCGCGCTATCGCACCGGCTACCTGGGGGTGGATAAGAACGTGGCCGACCTGCGCATCACCGGCAGTTTCCCGCTGCGCGACACCACGTTGGCATTGAATGCGCTGTTGCCGACCTTGCCGGTGCAGATCGAGCAGCACACGCCGTGGTGGGTGACCGTCCAGGGTAAGCCTTAGGTCCTGCAGCGCCTGGGCGATTGCTATCGCAGGCAAGCCAGCTCCCACATTTTGAATTGCGAACACCATCAACTGTGGGAGCTGGCTTGCCTGCGATGAGGCCCTCAAGCACACCTGCGAAAAATATTTTCACTCACCCCTATCACTTTTCGATTCTCGCTCGGCACCTAGGCAATTGAGAAATATTTCCATTCAGGAGCCGCCCTTATGTCCCGCACGCTAGACACCTTGTTGCGCCCCAGCCTGTTAGCCATGGCGATCGCCCTCAGCGCCCCGCTCGCCAGCTCCCCGCTGATCGCCGCCGAACAAGCCTCCAGCGTGCGCGCCTATAACCTGCCGGCTGCGCCCCTGGCCACCACCCTGAACCAGATCGCCAGCCAGGCCGGCCTGGCGCTGACCCTCAACCCTGCACTCGCCGCCGGCAAGACCTCGGCGCCGGTCAAGGGCCAGTTCGATGCGCAGGGCGCGTTGCGTGAGGCGTTGCGCGGTACTGGCTTGCAGTTGGAACAAAGCAGTGTGGGCACTTACACCCTGATGCCGGTTCCAGAGGGCGTCGTTGCCTTGCCGACCACCAACATCACCGGGCAAGGCAGCTATGAAAGTGCTTGGGGGCCGGTGGATGGCTATGTCGCTACTCGAACAGCGGCGGGCACAAAGACTGATACTCCTATCGCCGAGCTGCCCCGTTCCGTCACGGTCATTACTCGCCAGCAAATGGAAGACCGCTCCGTTCTCAACCTTAATGACGCCCTGCGCTACACGGCCGGCGTGCAGAGCAGTGGCTATGGCTCCGATTCGCGCAGTGATTGGTTACTGGTTCGCGGTTTTGTCCCGACCCAATTCCTCGATGGTCTGCCTTTGCCCAAGGGTAACTACGCGACGCCGAAAATCGATACTTGGAATCTGGAACGCATCGCCGTGCTGCGAGGCCCCGCTTCGTCGGTCTACGGGCAAACCCCACCCGGCGGCTTGCTGGATATGGTTAGCCGTCGCCCCGAGGCCGAAAGCTCAAACGAAATTGAAGTGCAGGCAGGCAGCAACAACCACAAGCAGATCAACTTCGATAGCACCGGCAAAATCGACGACGAAGGCCAGTTCCTCTACCGAATCAGTGGCGTCGTGCGCGACAGCAATACGGCGGTGGACCACATCCCGGACAAGCGGTACAACGTTGCGCCCAGTCTCACGTGGAATATCAACGACGACACCAGGCTGACCTTGCTCACACAATTTACTCGCGACGATACCGGTATCACCGGTCAGTTCCTGCCGCTGCAAGGCACCAAATTGAGCTCGCCAGCCGGCAAGATTTCCCATCATAAGAACCTGGGCGATCCAGACTGGGAGTTCTACGACCGTACTTACTATGCACTGGGCTACGCGTTTGAAACGCGCCTGAACGACACTTGGCAGTTCCGCCAAAACCTGCGCTATACCAAGAACGACTTGTCGTTCCAGGGCCTTACCGCAGGGGGAGCGTTTTTCCCGAATGGCCCGGAAGCTGCGGTCGATGCCGACGGCAACGTGAGCCGCTCCGCCGGCAAGGTCGATGAGGACATCGGCCAGTTCGCAGTCGATAACAATTTTCAAGCTAACTTCCAGACCGGTCCTGTAAGTCATACCCTATTGCTTGGTCTCGACCACCAGCGCTCCGACAGCAATGCCCGCTGGCTATGGGGTTCAGCCGGTGTACCCACCATTAACTTCAATCGACCGGTGTACGGACAGGACTTTTCCAAGGTCCAGTACTTCACCATGTATGACTACAACCAAAAAACCCAACAGACCGGTCTGTACGTTCAAGACCAAATGGCCCTCGATAACTGGCGCTTGACCCTCGGCGGACGTGAAGACTGGGTACACACTGGCACTACCTTCCACAACATCAATGACGCCACCAATACTCAACGTGACAAGCATTTCAGCGGTAACGCAGCGTTGAGCTACGTCTTCGACAATGGCATTACTCCGTACCTGTCTTACGCCGAGTCATTCCAGGCGGGTTCAGGCACTCAAGTAGCCAGCACAGGGGCTTTCAAGCCAACTGAGGGCAAGCAATACGAAGCAGGCGTCAAATACCAGCCACCGGGCACCAAAGCCTTGTATACCGCAGCGGTATTCGACCTGACTCAACAAAATACCTCGGTTACAGAAGGCAGCATCACGCGCCAAGTTGGCGAGGTTCGGGTTCGCGGCCTGGAACTCGAAGCCAGTGCAGACGTTACTGAAAGCCTAAAGCTGGTGGGTTCCTATACCTATAACGATAGCGAAATCACCCAAGGCGCAGTCGCTGAAAAAGGAAATCGTCTGAACCAGTTGCCTCGCAACCAAGCCACAGGATGGGCCGACTACACTTGGCGCAGCGGCCCGCTGGAAGGTTTCGGTGTAGGTGCGGGCGTACGGTATGTCGGTGATACTTACGGCAACGCTGCCAACACCGAGCTCGGCCACGTAGGGTCCTATACCGTTTACGACGCCTCGGTGCATTACGACCTTGGCCGTGTAAGCAATGTCATGAAGGGCGTAACGGTGGCCGTCGACGCCAAGAACATCTTCAACAAGGACTATCTGTCCACCTGCGATGGTTTCTACTGCTACTACGGCGACCAACGTAACGTCGTAGCCAGCGTGAACTACAAATTCTAAGACGGTGAAAAACCGCTGATAAAGGGCTGCCTGAACCGCGGCCCTTTTGCCTTTGGAGCCGTGATGAAAAGCAAAACCATCCGCCGCTGGTCCTTCATCCACACCTGGACCAGCCTGATCTGCACCGTATTCCTGCTGCTGCTCGCCCTCACCGGCCTGCCGTTGGTGTTCCACCACGAGATCGACCACCTGCTGGGCAATGAGCCCGAACTGGCGCAGATGCCCGCCGATACGCCCCGGCTCAACCTTGAGCAGCTTGTGGCTAAAGCCCAGGCCCATCGCCCCGGCGAGGCCATGCAGTACCTTGCCTGGGACGAAGATGACAACAACGGCGTGATCGCGATCATGGCCGCCACAGCCGGTACCGAGCCGAATTCGTCGCACACTTTTATGCTCGATGCACGCACTGGCGAAACCGTCGAAATGCCGTCTGCCAATGGGGGCTTCACTCTGTTCCTGCTGCGCCTGCATGTGGATATGTTTGCCGGCCTGCCCGGCAAGTTGTTGCTGGCGTTCATGGGCCTTCTGTTTGTGCTGGCGATTATCTCGGGCACGGTGTTGTACCTGCCCTTCATGCGTCGCTTGAAGTTCGCCACGGTGCGCCAGGACAAGTCCACTCGCCTGCGCTGGCTCGACCTGCACAACCTGATCGGCGTGGTCACTTTGACCTGGGCGCTGGTAGTGGGGGTAACCGGCGTGATCAGCGCCTGCGCTGACTTGATCATCGCGGCGTGGCGCGAGGACAGCCTCAGCGCCATGATCGAACCCTACAAGAACGCCCCGCCGCTGACCCAGCGCGCGCCCGCCACGGAGCTGTTGAGCATTGCGGCCAAGGCCGCGCCCGGTATGGAACCGGACTTTATCGCCTTCCCCGGCACGCGTTTTTCCAGCGAACATCACTACGCCGTGTTCATGAAGGGCAGCACCCACCTGACCTCCCATTTGCTGACACCGGTACTGATCGACGCCAGCACCCTGGCCGTCACCGCCATCGCCGAACGGCCTTGGTACATGGACGCCATGGGCATGTCCCAACCCCTGCATTTCGGTGATTACGGCGGCATGCCGATGAAGATTTTGTGGGCGGCGCTGGATGTGCTGACCATCATCGTGCTGGTGAGCGGCATTTACTTATGGATCGTACGGCGCAAGGCGGCCAAGGTATGAAGCCGCGGCAGTCGAATTTCTGGAAGGTCTTTGCCATACCGCTGGGGATTGGCCTGCTCAGTGCCGCCGGGTTGTTTGCGGCGTTGCTGGGCGATGGGTGGTGGGATTCGTTGAGTTGGATCGGGCTCGGGATACCGGCAATGATGGGTGTATGGGGGTTGGTTAAGCGGCGCGCTTGAGGTCGCTATCGCAGGCAAGCCAGCTCCCACATTTTGACCTGTGAACACAGTCCAATGTGGGAGCTGGCTTGCCTGCGATGAGGCCCGCAAAAACAACGCGGCCCCCTCGCCAGGCACCGCACAACCCTCTAGGCTAGCCACACTTCACCTCGAGGAATGCCCATGTCCGCCCCCAGCATGACCTTGTTCCACAACCCCGCTTCGCCCTTCGTGCGCAAAGTGCGCGTGCTGCTGATCGAGACCGGCCAACAGGACCGCGTGGCCCTGCACGCGTGCCTGCCCACTCCGGTCAGCCCGGATGCCGAAGTGCTACAAGGCAACCCCGTGGGCAAGATCCCGGCCCTGCGTCTGGCCGACGGTTCGGTATTGCACGACAGCCGGGTGATTCTCGATTACCTCGACCACCAGCATGTCGGCAACCCGCTGATCCCCCGCGACGGCTCGGCCCGCTGGCGGCGCCTGACCCTGGCCTCGATGGCTGACGGCATCATGGATGCCGCCGTGCTGGTGCGTTACGAGACCGCCATGCGCCCGCCAGAAAAACACTGGGCCCCCTGGCTAGATGAACAGCGCAACAAGATTCGCCGCGCCCTCGCCGAACTGGAGCGGGACGCCATTGCCGAACTGGCCAGCCACTTCGACGTCGCCGCCATCAGCGTGGCCTGTGCCCTGGGCTACATAGACTTTCGCCACCCGGATCTGCAATGGCGCACAGATAACCCCAAGCTCGCCGCGTGGTATGCCGAGGTCAGCCAGCGGTCTTCGATGCAGCAGACCCAACCCCCGGTTTGACCAGCCCCCTGTAGGAGCGAGCTTGTTGTGGCGAGGGAGCTTGCTCCCGCTCGACAGCGCAGCTGGAGCCGGCTTTATCAGGGGCGCTTCGCACCCCAGCGCAAGCAAGCTTGCTCGCCACAACAAGCTCGCTCCCACACTGAAACGCGCTGTGATTGAGGAAGTCGACCATCCTCGCTTTCATCTGCTGATCTTCGCGCAATCCGATCATTGCCCTTGCTCCACCTTGCGTTTACCCACCCCATACCAATCCAGCTTGCGCGTCAGCACCATCACCGTGCCCAGCAGGCCAAACAGCAACAACGAGCCCATCAACAGCGCGTAATCCTCGGCACTGAGCAACCCGTACAGCAAGCCATACAACGCCGCCAGCCCGGCCGAAAACCCCACGCCGTGGGCGACGCTACGCAGCACATGGCATACGTAGAAGCCGATCAACACCACACAGGCGCTGGCGGATATCAGGTAGGCCAGGGCAAAGCCCAGATGCTCGGACAACGACAACAGCAGCAGGTAGAAGAACGCCAGCGCGACGCCCACCAAAGCGTACTGGATCGGGTGCACCGCCAAACTCTTGAGCACCTCGAAGAGGAAGAAGCCGGCAAAGGTCAGGGCGATAAACAACAGCGCGTACTTAATCGCCCGGTCGCTCTTGAGGTACTGGTCTACCGGGTCGATGAAGTTCACCCCAAAGCTGCGGTTGCTGAGGTCTTCACAGCCTTGCCCGTCCAGGCAGTTCTGCAGGGCTTGTTCGAGGTTGGTGGAGAAGAATGTCGTCTGCCAATTGGCGCTGAAGCCCTGGTCGGTCACCTCACGTTGAGCCGGCAGGAAGTTGCCGACAAAGCTCGGGTGCGGCCAGTTGGACACCAGTGATACCTGGCTGGTCTTGCCCACCGGCACTACTTGCAGTTGCTCGGTGCCTTGCAGGCGCAGGTCGAAGGCGAACTCCAGCACGGCGGGTTTCTTACCGTCCTGCGCCGGCAGCGTCACATGCACGCCCTCACCCAGCCAGTCGACTTGGGAGCCTGGCGAGAACTCCAGCCGCTGGTCACCCAGCTCCAGTTTCAGCGCGTTTTCAATACCGCGAATATCACTGATGCCCACCGCCAAAAAAGCTGGTTCAAAGCGGTAGTCGGCGAAGTCTTCGGTGATCCCCAACTGCGCAGGCAAGTCGAAACGCCCGCTGATACGGTTGTCGGCGTGGAACAACCGCGCCTGATAGATGCCCCGTGAGCGCAGTTCGGTTTGCACCTTGCCGTCGAGCTCAAACCGGTCCGGCAGGAAATACAGACGGCCGCGTTCTTCACGGGTTTCTTCGTAGCGCTTGTTGAGCTTTTCATTGAGCTTCCACTCGCGCACGGTCTTGCGAAACGGCACCACCATTACCGGCCCGGTGAGGCGCTGGGCAAAGCTTGAGCTGCGGGCAATGTCCATCAGTACGCCGTCGCGCAGTTGCTGACGGTCGCTGATGATGCCGTTGATCATCAACAATGGAATCAGCAACAGCAGGATCAGCAGCGCAATCGCGCCCAATTTGAAAAGCAGGTTGCGGTTCATGGGTCTCTCCCTGTTTTGATGGGGAGAGTCTGCCCAGTCGGTATGGGAGATTTATGTGGGCAATGTGGAGACTGTGTGGAGATGCAGCACCGCTTGCACGCCGCCCGGTACGTTGCCGATCTGCAACGAGCCGCCGTGCAGCTTCATCACCTCCTCGACAAAGTTGAGCCCCAGGCCCGTACTTTTGCGCCCGCTGGCCGGGCGCGGCAGCGAGTAGAAGCGCTCGCTCAGGCGCGGCAAGGCGTAATCGGGAATCGCCTCCGCCTGGTTGAACAGGCTGACCTGCACCTCGTTATGCCGCACCTGCGCGCTGAACCTCAGCGTGCCGCCGGGTGGGGTGAAATCCAGAGCATTGTCGAGCAGGTTACCCAGGGCCTGGCGTAGCAGGAAGGGTTCGCCAAACACCCGCACATCGGCGGCGATGGCCTGCTCGACGTGCAAGCCGGCACCTTCGGTCCGTGCACATTGAGCCTTGAGCACATCCTCAACCAGGGCGGCCAAAGGAATGCTCGACTGCTCTTCCAGACCCTGGCGCTGCTCCACCTGGGCCAGGTTCAACAGGCGTTCGATCAACTGTTGCAGGCGCGCGCTTTCGCTGTCGATATTGCCGACAAACCGCTGCTGCTGCTCACGGCTCATGTCTCCCTGCAACAGCTCCGCCGCACCGCGAATCGCCGCCAGCGGGCTCTTCAATTCATGGGTCAATGTATGCACGTAGCGCTCTACGTAAGCCTTGCCTTCCAGCTGCGTGCGCATGTGTTCCACGGCGGTGGATAACTGCTTGAGCTCACCGCCGCGATAATGCGGCAACTCGGCGCGGCGGCCCTCGCTCACGGCTTCGGCATAGGCGGTAAGGCGTCTGAGAGCCGCCGTCAGCCACCACGACAATAGCGCGCCCAGCAGCAGCCCCAGGGTGACCAGCCCGGCGCCGTACCACAGCAGGCGCCGCTCGGTACGATCCACGTAGGGTTGCAACGAGCTGTTGGGCTTGGCCACGGTGACCACGCCGATGATCTGCCCGTTGTCGCGAATCGGCGCCCCCACGTGCATCACCGATGAGGCGGGGTCGTCTGCATCGCTGCGGGTGGAGCGCGCACCGTATTCGCCACGCAGGGTCAGGTACACGTCGTTCCATTTCGAATAGTCCTGGCCCACCGCTTCACCGCTGGAATCGAGCAATACCCTGCCTGTAGCGTCGGTCACGTAGATGCGATGGTTGACCTGGTTTTTCGGCAGCCCCCAGATCACCGCACCCGGCTGACGGTTGCCATAGGCCTTGAGCAGCTTTGGCCAATGGCTCTGGCCGAGGGTGCCGTTTTTAACGTCTGCACGCAGGATTTCAGCCAGCAGGTTGGCGGTGTCCACCAATGTTTCTTCGGTGGACTGGCGCACGCCGGGGCGGATTTCCTTCATCACGGTGTTGAGCACGAAGTAGCCGGTCAGGCCGATAAACAGCGCATACACCAGGAAAATCCGCAGTCCAAGGCGCATCAGCTATGGCTCGGGCTGTAGCTATAACCGAGGCCACGATGGGTCTGGATCGGCTCGGCATCCGCCGCCACACTCCTGAGCTTGCTGCGCACACTCTTGATATGGCTGTCGATATTGCGCTCGTAACCGGCATCAACGGGTACGCCCACCGCGTCCAGCAGTTGCTCGCGGCTGAACACGCGCTCGGGTTGATCCAGCAGACTTTGCAGCAGGCGGAACTCATGCCGCGTGAGGCTCAAGGGTTGGCCGCGATAGAGAATCTGCATGCGTTCCAGATCCACTTGGAACAGGGTTGGTGCCACAGCCGGGCCGACCCGCTTCAGAATCGCCCTGACCCTCGCCGCCACTTCCCGCGGGCTGAAAGGCTTGACCACATAATCGTCGGCACCGATCTCCAGCCCCACCACCCGGTCGATCTCCGCATCCCGTGCGCTGAGGAACATCACCGGCACTTCACTGAAGCGGCGCAATTGCTTGCAGGTTTCAAAGCCGGTGATGTCCGGCAGGCCGATGTCGAGAATGATCAGGTCGGCCGGGGTCTGGCGCTGATGCTCCAGCGCCGCCTGGCCGAGCGTCAGCCAAGTGGTGGTGAAGCCCTCGCCTTGCAGGGCAAAGATCAGCGTGTCGGCTATTGCCGCTTCGTCTTCGACAATCAGGATGTGCGGCATGGGTTCAATCAGCAGTCCGGTTTGTCGGCAGTGTAGCGACGTGCCGGGTTTACCGCAGCGCCAAATTCACGCAGGGCCTTGGCGCCGATCAGCAGCGGGTAGTTGAAGCTGCTGCGGTCGGTGAGGTTGACCTCGACGGTGCGCTTGACGTCGCCCAGGCACATCTCCAGATCGATCACCGGGCGCTTGGCCACACTGGCTTCGTCCTTGTCATCATCTTCGTCGGCGCGGCTCTTGATCTTGCTGATGCGCGACACCTTGTGCTCATAGACCTTGTTACCCGCGTCTTCACCGCCGAGGCGGAAGCGCACCCAGTCATCGCCGTCGCGCTGAAAGGTTTCGATGTCGCGCGCCGACAGCGAGGCGGTCAGCGCGCCGGTGTCCATCTTGGCCTTGAACGTCTGGCCGATCTCCGGCAACTGGATGTATTCGTAGCGACCGTAGAGGGTCGGTTCGGCGGCCATGACAGGCACAGCAACCAGGGCGAACGCGGCAAGGAGCAATTTCACGGCAGGATTTCCTCGAAAGAAGTGGGCGGAGTCTAGACCGCAAACACAGCACTTAGTTGGATGACCGAGCATATCGCGCACAGTGTGAAACATTCGTCGGGCAATTTGCGATTTGGCCTCTAGACTCACCTTGCTTATCATGGCCCGCCCACAGAATTCCAAGAGTTGCTTATGCGCCGCCTGCTCACCGGCTGTCTGGTTACACTGCTGCTGTTAGTCAACACGCTGATCCTGATCGGCCCCTTGATGGTCTTCGCCCTGCTCAAGCTGGTGGCGCCAGGGCGCTCGCGTGACTATGCCTCATGGGCGGTGATGTGGATCGCCGAAACCTGGGCCGAGATCGACAAGCTGATCTTCGCCGCGTGCATTCCCACTCAATGGGATATTCGCGGTGGCGAAGACCTGCGCGGCGATACCTCTTACCTGGTGATCAGCAACCACCAATCCTGGGTCGATATTCCCGCGCTGATCCAGGCATTGAACCGGCGCACGCCGTTCTTCAAGTTCTTCCTGAAAAAAGAACTGATCTGGGTGCCCTTCCTCGGCCTGGCCTGGTGGGCGCTGGATTACCCCTTCATGAAACGCTACACCAAGGCGTTCCTGGCCAAGCACCCGGAGCTGGCGGGGCAGGATTTGAAGATCACCAAAGAGGCCTGCGAGCTGTTCAAGCGCCAGCCGGTCACGGTGGTCAATTACCTGGAGGGCACGCGGTTCAACGAGGCCAAGCGCAAGCAGCAGGCTTCACCGTTTACCCGATTGCTCAAGCCCAAGGCGGGCGGCGTGGCATTTGTGCTGGCGGCGATGAGCGAACAACTGGACGCGATCCTCGACGTGACCGTGGTGTATCCGCAGCAAAAGATTCCGGGGTTCTGGGACTTGATCAGCGGCGCAGTGCCGAAGGTGATCGTGGATATCCGTACCCGCGAACTGGACCCGGCGTTGTGGCAAGGGGATTACGAGAACGATCCGGCGTTTCGCCAGACCCTCCAGAACTGGGTCAACCAGCTCTGGATGGAAAAGGATGCGCGCATCGAACAACTGCGCCAAGAACCTTAGCTGCCGGTACCCCAGGCCTGAGCCAATTTGCCCAGCACGGAACTGCTGGCGCCCTCGCCGCCCAGGTATTTCAGGATCACCGGGGCAAACTGGCCGACCATGCCGCTGTCCATGCCCAATGCGCTGAAGGCGGTGTTCAAGTCATTGGTGCTTTTCACGTTGCCCAACAGGCCGTCCAGGCCGCTGGTCTTGCTGCCACCGGTTTGGCCGAGCATCCCGCTCAGGGCACCGAGGCTGCCCAATGCGTTATTACCTGACAACTTGTCGAGGCCCGGCACACTGTTACTCAACTGCGAGAAGTCATTGCCGCTGAGTTTGTTCTTGGCCAGGCCCAGCATGGCGCCCGTGCCGCCCACTGCTTGCTCGGGGGTGATGTTCAGTTGCGAGGTCAGGGCCGTCAACAAGTCAGCCGTCTCTGACGTAGGCGCGGCGGCAGCAGCCTTGTTGTTGCCACCCTGCATGCCGGAAATGGCATTGGCTGCATCGCCAAGGCTGAAACCTGCGGCGAACACCGGGCCGGCGGCCACGGTCAACAGGCAGGACAGGGCAAAACCGCGTGAAATCTTCATCGAAACAACCTCTGGGTATAGGGGTAAACGCAGGCGTTGGACTGGGTATCCCGTCGGTTGTTCCGGAGCCCCTGAGGAACCCATCGGGGATAAGCGGGTCCATGAACTGACTACAAAATTTGTCGAGAAGAGACTTATGACTGCGATCCAACCCCCAGTGATTGAGCACAAGCCTGCGTTCTGGAGCCGCCCTCGCCTGTTCATCGGCGCCTGCGTGGTGGTGGTTGCCGGTATCGGCGGCGCGCTCTACACCCAGGACAGCGTCAAATCCGCGGCGACATTGGTGACCACGACCCAGCAGCCAGCCGCACAAATCATGGCCCACAAGGATTACCTGGAAGTGCAGCCGATTGCCTCCACGGCGCCAGCACCGGACCAAAGCCTTGAACTCTGGGCGATTCCCAAAGACGGCACACCGGTGTCCCTTGGCCTGCTGCCGGAGGATGGCAAAGGCATCATCGGCCTGAATCCGCGCCAGCAGGAAAGCATCAGCAAGCCAGTAGAGTTGATGGTGAGTTCGGAAACCAAGGGTGGCTCGGTGAGCAAGCAACCGACAGGGCCGACGGTCTACCAGGGTGCCCTGGCCACTCGCTAATCACCGGCTGACATTCGATTCAAAGGTGGGAGTAGGCTTGCCCTGATGCCGACCCATCAAGCGAACGCAATGTTCAAAGCAACAAAGATCAAATGTGGGAGCTGGCCTGCAAAAGCGATAGTGCAGTAACAGATGCCGTGACTGACACATCGCCTTCGCGGGCGAGCCTGCTCCCAGAGATGGTCTCATTTGCAGACTCACCGGCCGACCCGTTGCATGTCCCGTAACCTGCTGTAGCAGCTTCCAAGGAACCTAACCCGTGTAACGCCCCACCCAGATCGGCCTCCCAACGCAGAGCAGGGAGGACTACCTCGTGGACAAGGAGTTATAACGATGATCGGATGGGTACCTAATCTCTTTTCCCTAGTCACCGCCTACAACCTGCCAGCCCGCAACGCGGCCGTCGACACGGGCCAATGCCCTGCCGTCAGCGACATCCATTCAAAACCCTACACAGACCCCGACCTGCCGCCGCCCTATGGCGAGGGCTATCAGTATTCAGCCCAAACCCAAGGCAAAACATGGACGGGGCAAACCGCCGGGACCAACGATGATTTTCTGGACCCGGAATACGCACTGCAGGCAGAAGCCATCAACGTGCGCGACGGTAAGGTGCACTGTGATTACGGTGGAAAACGTTTGATAAAAAACGGTGAGGTGGCCGATCCCTATTTGCGGTTGACGGCGCTTAAGTGATGCAAAGGGCGACTCGAAGGTCGCCCTTTGTTTGCTTGCGCATCAACTGGCAGTTTCCAAAGAACCTGTAGAAGCGGGTTTGCTGGAAATAGCAAACCTCAGACAAGTCCTACTTAACTAACAATAGAAAACTATCAGACTGCAGCCAACCCGTTCTAAAAACAACCAAGCCACGGGCCAGGCCCCTCACGAAGTGCCGAAAACAGCAATGAATTTTTCGGAGAACGACATGTTTAAACCCTTCTTAAAACCCGGATTACTTGCAATTGCGCTGTTCGGACTTCCGGTCGTTGCAAGTGCGAGCGGGTTAGCGAGCGCTATCGGCACCATCATTGTTCCGATTGGAAATTCTTTCTCAAATCAAGCTGTCACCGAATCAGCATTTTCTCATTCATGCAGCACCGGGAAGTTTGTCGGCTACGTTCAAGGCGTTATTGCCGGTAGCGGAAGTACCATACATTACGTGCGCGTAGACAGGTACCGAATTGTGAAAACCGACGGGCACACCGACAGAAGCAAAGCCAATGTCAATATCAAGACCGTCAGCCGAAATGGAACCCGCGTGACAAAGTCAGCAGATGCCATGAAGCAGGATAGGCAATGGCATGATTTGAAAATGGCCAACTATAACTTCGGTTTGCGAAGTGCGGAAATTGAGATGATATTTGATAAGTCCGGGTCCGACCCTAGATGCTTTATCTCGATCTAAGCCGCTGATTGTTCGCCGCTGGTGCTCTTGCATTTACAAAAGCACCGGCGTCAGGCACCTAGCCAAATGAAAAGACAACTCGCACACGGTTTTTTGTTTGCATGCGAACAGTCAAATACCTTGTCGCCATCCCGCCTCCTTTATCGAACATCCTGAACTTCAAATGCTCGTGATCCCTGCCCCCCCGCTCGCCCTCTCGCTGCAGGGCGTGTGCAAGCATTATCAACTTACCAAACAGCCCATCTCAATTCTTGAGAACATAAACTTGCAGATAAACGCAGGTGACCACTGTGCCGTGCTTGGCACTTCGGGCTCAGGTAAGAGCACATTACTTAACATACTCGGCCTCTTGGACCGGGCTGATGAAGGGCGGTATGAGTTTTACGGACACGACACATCCAAGGCGACACCGGATCAACTGGCCGTGTTACGCAACCGACACCTAGGCTTCATCTACCAGAACTTCAACCTGATGCCACGCCTCAGCGCACTGGACAACGTCGCCTTGCCTCTCTCCTACCGTGGCCTTGGCCGGCGAGTAGCCCTGCAGCGTGCCATGCACAGACTCGACCAGGTCGGCCTCAGCCACCGGGCACATCACCTCCCCGCCGATCTGTCTGGCGGCCAACGACAGCGAGTCGCAATTGCGCGAGCTCTCGTGGGGGAGCCTTCCCTGATTCTCGCGGACGAGCCCACTGGCAATCTGGACAGCCGCACGGCAAACGACATTCTGGAATTGTTGCTGGCAATCAATCGTGAGCACCGCGTCACGCTGATTGTCGTCACCCATGATTTAGACATCGCCGCGCGCCTGGACAGACAAATTTTCGTTCAGGACCGCACCCTGCGTGAGCACGAACCGTGTCAGAACTGATGAGCGGCGGGAGCCAAACTTTTCGCGACCTGATACATGACGTCAGAACAAACCTGCGGACCTTGGGCAAACGCGCAGTGCTCACCCTTCTCGGCGTCGTCATGGGGAGCTGCTCGGTGGTCGCCCTCATCAATATCGGTCACAACGCCGCCGAAGAAGCCGCTGCAATCTTCCAGGGAATGGGTGTCGATACACTAGTTGCACAGGTTTCAAATGCCGCAGATACGAGGCAAACCTCGCCGCTGCCCGCAGGCATTACTCAACTGCGCAATAAAGTCCCTGATTTAGTGAACATTGCACCCGTTGCCCTGATGGGCAACTCAGTGACGTTCAAGGGGCGCGACATTTCTATCCAACTGATCGGCTCAACGCCCCCACTGAAACAGGCGTTGGGCTTGGAAGTGCATGAAGGGCGTTTTCTGAGCGAATTCGATGACCAAGCCACTCATGCAGTGATAGGCCGCCAGCTCGCCGATGAACTCTCCAGCGCTGGCACGCCGGTGCGCATAGGCGACACACTACGAGTGCAACATGCACTGTTCCAAGTCATAGGCGTTCTGCATCCACGGTTTGCGTCGGCGATTGCTCCGTTCGACCCCAACACCTCCATGTTTATTCCACTGCAAGGTGTCAGCCGACTACAAGCTTGGGCGCCAGTCACCCACGTTTTCGCACGTGCTCCGGGCGCGCGTCCTATTGGTAGCGTGGCGTCCGACTTCAAACACGGATTAAGACAGCTATTTCCAGGCCAGGACATCGACGTTCTGGTCCCCCAGCAGATCATCGACGGCCTGTCCCAACAGAATCGAACCTTCACCTATCTGCTAGCCGCCCTCGCTGGCATTTCGCTTATCACCAGTGGTGTCGGGGTGATGAACGTCATGCTGATGAGCATCGCGCAACGGCGTCGAGAAATCGGTTTGCGCATGGCCATGGGCGCTCGTCCCCGCGATATCCGCAACCTGTTCATGATCGAAGCACTGACCTTGACCACCTTGGGAGCACTTACCGGAGCCATCCTGGGCGTCGGCTTGGCCCTCATTTATGCCCGTGTATCGGGATGGAGCTTCGCGCTGTCGCCAATGTCGGTGCCGTTGGGCATTGGCAGCGCGATAGTAGTCGGTATGTTTTTTGGGCTTTACCCCGCCCTTTCCGCCTCGCGGCTACAACCTGTGGAAGCGCTGCGTGAAGACGAGTAGATACCTGGTGCTGACCGCAGCGTTTTTCTTGTGTGTCCAGAATGCCAAAGCCTCCTCGCTGTTAAGCGAGCAGACTATCGGCATGAGTCTGGCGGATGCCCTTTACCTTGGCCTGCGCAACAACCGTGAAATACGCAGCGCTTACTTGCAAAGGGAGGGCCAAAAATTCGACCTGCGCGTGGCTGAGGACGCGTTCAAGCCAAAACTCTTGCTCAAGAGTGAATACACAAACATCAGAAGCAGCGAAGACCAAGCTCGTCAACTCGCACTTACCCCCACGGCTACGTTGCTCGGACGGTACGGCACGCGCTTGAACGTGGGATGGACCCAGCAGCTCAACCATTCCGAGCAGGTGGGCCACCTGCGCAGCGACGGGATAAACCTGGAAATAATCCAACCGTTATTGCGCGGATCCGGCCCGGATGTCACCACCGCCCCCCTGCGGCTCGCAAGACTGTCAGAGCAAGCCAACCGCCTGAACCTCAAGGCGAATATTTCTCAAACGGTCTCCACCATCATCACAACCTATCGGGAGCTGATCAGGGCTCAGGAGCAACTGGGCATCGTCCAGGCGTCGCTTCAAAGGGCGCGGGCCTTGTTGACGGTAAACAAAGCACTGATCAACGCCGGGCGCATGGCTCAATTTGAAATCGTGCAGACCGAAGCTGACATCGCCGTCCAGGAACTGAGTGTCGAAGAAGCGCAAAACCAGCTGGATATTCAACGCCTCGCCCTGCTGCGCCTGCTGGCACTGGATTTGTCCACGAACATTCAGGCCACCGAGGCCTTACAGGCAACTCCACTGGAGGTCGATCTGCCACAAGCCATACACCTGGCGCAAGCTCAGCAACCTCAGTACCTCTCCACATTGCTCAATGGCCAGCAGGCCGCGTTGGACATGATCCTCGCCAAGGATGCCGCTCGCTGGGACCTCTCTCTGGTGGCGGGTGCCAGTCAGGTGCGTGAGCACCCAGGCACCGGCTCTGCTCGGCGCTGGGAAAGCTATACCGGCCTTCAGTTGGAAATCCCCATTGGCGACATCAGCACCCGCCAAGCGCAGACACGTGCGCGTATCAATGTAGAACAACAGCAGTTGCTAATCGCCGACGCCCGTCAAGAATTGGAACGCAACGTCAGCAACGTAGTGCGCGAACTTGGCACCCGCTGGCGTCAATATGAAATCGCCCTGCGTGCCAACGAACTGTCAACGCGCAAGCTGGACATCGAGCGCGAAAAACTCAGCGTCGGGCGCTCCAGCAATTTTCAAATCATCAGTTTCGAAAACGATCTGCGCGATGCGGAAAATGCACGTATCAACGCACTCATCGCTTATCTGAACGCCCAGACGCAATTGGACGAAACCCTCGGCATGACTTTGGAAAAATGGGAGATTGCACTTGAAGGCCCACACTGAAAAGGCCTGTCACTCGCACTATTGGCGCATAGGTTCGATGATGCTGATAGCGTTGATTGGCGCTGCATTGATCGTGAAAAAAGTTGCGATTGCGCCGCCCCCCGCACCGCAATGGGTGAGCGTGCAAACCAAGCCAATGACGCTACATATCGGCCTGGTCGGAAAATTCGAGCCTATCCAAACCATCGTGCTCAACGCACCATTCGAAGGCGTTATCCAGTCCCTCGAAGCCGAACAGGGCCAGTGGGTACAGAAAGGCCAAGCGCTTCTGAGCATGGACCCTACGCTGATCGAGCTGCAGTTACGCGAAGCCCTGTCCGGGCAACTCAAAGCCCAACGAACCGTGCACGAGTTGAACAATTGGGAAAACGGCACTCAAGTCACACGAGCGCGTCGTGCGTTACGCACCGCCGACATCTCACTGAGCAACCTGGAAGGCAGGCTACGAGAAAACCGCCATCTGTTCGAACGCGGCATTATTGCGCGCAACGAACTTGACGAACTGGAGCAGCAAACGAAGTTGCAACGACTTGAACGCAGCAGCGCTCAAAACGAGCTGAACGCGTTATTAGACGAAGGGAAAGGCCAGGCTCGGCAGATTGCCGAAATGGAGCTGACCAATGCCACGGTGAGGTACGAACAGCTGCAACAGTTGATTGCCAAACAAGTCGTGGTAGCACCGTTCACCGGCGTTATTGTTCCTGTAAATGCCGCACAAGGGGCCGGAGTAACGCCTCTCGTACAGACCGGCTCAAGGGTCAGTCAGAATCAGGCTCTGCTGGGTTTGGCCAATACCGAAACACTGAAGATCGTCACTACGGCATCCGAGCTGGATATCAACCAGCTGCAACCGGGACAGCGCGTTGAAATCCTGGGTGATGGATTTCTCGGCGAGCCGCTGCTTGGCCATGTGCAAGCGGTCGGCAACCTGGCCTTGCCCAGCGATGACCCCGGCGACAGTGCACTGTTTCCCGTCACACTGAGCGTGGCGGCATTGACGCCTGGACAGGCCAAGCGTATCCGTCCCGGTATGAGCGCACGCCTGAACATCACGACCTACCACAATGAACAGGCCATCATCGTGGCGCCCGAAGCGATAAGCCAGGAAGGCAGTGAAATGGTCGTGATTTACCGTAAAGGCGAGGGCCAGCCGATTGAACGCCGGATCGTAGAGGTGGGCCATGCCAACGCCGAGGGCGTAGAAGTTTTTGGTCTTGCACCCGGACAGGTGAGCCTTGGCAGTCCATCGCGAGAATGATGCGCGTCTTTGTTAAACAAAGGGCGACCCGCGGGTCGCCCTTTTGTTTGCTTTGCCTTTACGCCGCACTGAACAACTTATGCGGGTCAATCACAAACTTCTTCGGCACACCCGCATCGAACTCGCCATAGCCACGTGGCGCATCATCCAGGCTGATCACCTGCACACCGACGATCTCAGCGATGTTGATACGGTCCCACATGATCGCCTGCATCAGTTGGCGGTTGTACTTCATCACTGGCGTCTGCCCGGTGTGGAAGCTGTGGGATTTGGCCCAGCCCAGACCAAAACGAATGCTCAGGCTGCCCATTTTCGCGGCGGCATCGACAGCACCTGGATCTTCGGTCACATACAGGCCTGGGATACCGATCTTGCCTGCCACACGTACCACGCCCATCAGCGAGTTGAGCACGGTGGCCGGGGCTTCGGCCTTGACGCCGTCGTGGCCGTGGCCGCGTGCTTCGAAGCCCACGCAGTCAACGGCGCAGTCCACTTCGGGCTCGCCCAATAGCGCGGCGATCTGTTCGTGCAGCGGGGTGTCGGTGGACAGGTCGACCACTTCAAAACCCTGGGCCTTGGCGTGGGCCAGACGGATCGAGTTGACGTCGCCGATGATCACCACCGCTGCACCCAGCAAGCGAGCGGAGGCGGCAGCCGCCAGACCCACCGGGCCGGCACCGGCGATGTAGACAGTGCTGCCTGGGCCGACGCCGGCAGTAACAGCGCCGTGGTAGCCAGTGGGCAGGATGTCGGAAAGGCAGGTCAGGTCACGGATCTTCTCCATGGCCTTGTCACGGTCCGGCAGTTTCAGCAGGTTGAAGTCGGCATACGGCACCAGCACGTACTCGGCCTGGCCCCCGGTCCAGTCGCCCATGTCCACGTAGCCGTAGGCGCCGCCGGCACGGGCCGGGTTGACGGTCAGGCATACGCCGGTGTGTTGCTCTTTGCACGAGCGGCAGCGGCCACAGGCGACGTTGAAGGGCACGGACACCAGGTCGCCGATTTTCAGGTTCTCGACGTCGCTGCCCTTCTCGATCACTTCACCGGTGATTTCATGCCCCAGCACCAGGCCGGTCTGGGCCGTGGTACGGCCGCGCACCATGTGTTGGTCGGAGCCGCAGATGTTGGTGGAGACCACGCGCAGGATGACGCCGTGCTCAATCTTCCTGCCACGGGGGTCCTGCATTTTGGGATAGTCGATTTTCTGTACTTCGACCTTGCCGTTGCCGAGATACACGACACCACGATTACCAGACATGCTTTCACCTCGCTGTTGTTTTTATGGAACTGCGTTGCCCTTGGGGCAGCGCGTTAAGTGCTCGGGTACAGATGCTGTTTCTTGTGTTGCTTGTAAGGGCCTCATCGCAGGCAAGCCAGCTCCCACAGTGGATCGGGTTCACACATCCAGGAATGGGAGCTGGCTTGCCTGCGATAGTGATCTAAAGAACGACGGTGCGATTGGCGTTCAAGAACACCCGCCGCTCGATGTGATACCCCACGGCCCGCGCCAATGTGAGCCCTTCGATATCCCGCCCCTTGGCAATCAAATCCTCGGGATAGTGGCTGTGATCCACCACCTCCACGCCCTGGGCGATGATCGGCCCTTCATCCAGATCGTTGTTGATGTAATGCGCCGTGGCGCCCACCAGTTTCACGCCCTTGTTGTACGCCTGGTGATACGGCTTGGCGCCTTTAAACCCCGGCAGCAACGAGTGATGAATATTGATGGCCTTGCCATCGAGCTTGCGGCACAGCTCCGGTGACAGCACTTGCATGTAGCGCGCAAGGATCACCAATTCGGCGCCGGTGTCTTCCACCACTTGCCACACCTGGCGCTCCTGGGACGGTTTGTCGTTGGGGTCGAGCGGGAAATGGTAGTAGGGAATCTGGTGCCAGTCGGCCAAGGGTTTCAGATCGGGATGGTTGGACACCACCGCGACTACATCCATCGACAACTGGCCGATGCGCTGGCGATACAGCAGGTCGTTGAGGCAGTGATCGGCCTTGGAGACCATGATCACCACTTTGGGCCGGTAGTTCGGCGCCGTCAGTTCGAAGATCATGCCAAAGGCTTCACCACGGGTGGCCAAGCCATCGCGGAACGCCTGCTCGTCAAAGCCGTCAGGCTGACGGAACTCAACACGAATGAAAAACCGTCCCGAGAGGCGGTCATCAAACGAATGGTGCTCGGTGACGTAGCAGCCTTGCTCAAACAGGTAGCGGGTGACCGCGTCCACCGTGCCGAGCACGCTGGGGCAGTCGGCGGTCAAAATCCATGTATCGGGTGCGCGGCTCATGGGCGATTCCTCAGGCTTGAACGCTCAAACCGAATTCGGCCGAGGCATCCTGCAACCACAACCACCAGTAATCCGAGAAGCTGCGACGGATCAGCAGTTCCCAGGTGTCTTCAGCCGTATGACGGATCACCAGTTGCGACTTGGCGAACACCGTACCCACGGCTTTGCCGACCGGAAAGTTGTTGGGGTGTACGTCGTAGCTGGTGGACTTCATCAGCACATCGCGCACATTCGGGCCGCTCAGTTCAAGAATCTGCTGGCCGCCGCTGACGTTGACGATCTGGATATGCAAGTCGCCCAAGGCGGCGCGCAGGTTTTGCTCGGCGGCAAACTCTTCACCGCTCGGCACGATCAACAGCCACTCATCCGGGCCGAGCCACTGAAGGCTGGTTTCACCTTTGAAGACCACACTCAGCGGGCCGGGCAGTTCGATACCGACGGCCTTGTGTACGCCGGCGGCGAAGGCGGCGTCGTGGCCATCGCCACGGATAGTGAGGTGGCCGAGGAGTTTCTTTTCACGTACGGTCACGCCGGCATTCTTGCGGCCCTTGCCGACCAGGCTGGCAAGGTCGGCATGGTGCAGCGACGACTCGGCCTTGGCGCCGGTGGTGGGGCGTTGTTGGTAAACATTGGCTGCTGTCATAGAGCACCTGTCTGAATTCTGTGGTGACGGTTCTGGCCTCATCGTGGGCAAGCCCGGTTCCCATAGGGGAATGCATTCCACGTGTGGGAGCTGGCTTGCCTGCGATGCAGGCGCCTCGGTCTATCAGATGTTCTGCCGATCACCTTTGGGGTCAAAGAACACCGAAGACACAATCTCGGCCTCGATCACGCTGCCATCCGCTTGCGGCGAGAACACCCGCTGACCGATGCGCTTCAAGCCGCCCTTCACCACACCCATGGCAAACGAATAGCCCAGGGAGTTATGCGCATAACTTGAGGTAACGTGACCCACCATCTTCATAGGAATCGTCTGCTTCGGATCGAACACCAACTGCGCGCCTTCCGGCAACCACACGTTCGGGTCGATCGGCTTGAGCCCCACCAACTGCTTGCGCTCTTCACGCACGCAGTCTTCACGGTTCATCCCGCGCCAGCCGATCCACGAGAACGGCTTGGTACGGCCAACGCACCAGCCCATGTTCAGGTCGTCCGGGGTCATCGAGCCGTCGGTGTCTTGCCCGACGATGATGAAGCCCTTCTCGGCCCGCAGTACGTGCATGGTCTCGGTGCCGTACGGGGTCAGGTTGTACTTTTTGCCGGCCTCGACGATCTTTTCCAGCACGCCCATGGCGTAGTCGGCCTGCACGTTGACTTCGTACGACAGCTCACCGGTAAACGAGATACGGAACACCCGCGCCGGCACGCCGCCCACCAGGCCTTCCTTCCAGGTCATGAACGGGAAACCGTCCTTGTCCAGGTCGATGTCGGTGACTTCACTGAGCAGCTTCCGGCTGTTGGGGCCCGACAGGGTCATGGTTGCCCAATGGTCGGTGACCGAGGTGAAGTACACCTTGAGGTCCGGCCATTCGGTCTGCTGGTAGATTTCCAGCCATTGCAGCACGCGGGCGGCGCCGCCGGTGGTGGTGGTCATCAGGAAGTGGTTGTCGGCCAGACAGGCCGTCACGCCGTCGTCGAAGACCATGCCATCTTCCTTGCACATCAGGCCGTAGCGCGCCTTGCCCACGTCGAGCTTGGTCCAGGCGTTGGTGTAGATGCGGTTGAGGAACTCGCGGGCATCCGGGCCCTGAATGTCGATCTTGCCGAGGGTGGACGCGTCCAGCAGGCCGACGCTGTCACGCACGGCCAGGCATTCGCGCTTCACTGCGGCGTGCAGGTCTTCACCGTTACGCGGGAAATACCACGGGCGTTTCCACTGGCCGACGTCTTCAAACTCGGCGCCGTTCTTCACGTGCCAGGCCTGCAGCGCGGTGTAGCGTACCGGCTCGAAGATATGCCCACAGTGACGGCCCGCTACGGCGCCGAACGTCACCGGCGTGTAGTTGGGACGGAACATGGTGGTGCCCATCTGCGGGATGGTCACGTTCAACGAACGGGCGGCGATGGCCAGGCCGTTGACGTTACCCAGCTTGCCCTGGTCAGTGCCGAAGCCCAGCGCGGTGTAGCGTTTGACGTGCTCCACCGACTCGAAACCTTCGCGGGTGGCCAGTTCGATGGCGGCGGCGGTCACGTCGTTTTGCAGGTCGACAAACTGCTTTGGCGCCCGTGCGGTAGCTTTTTCGTGGGGCACCTGGAACAGCGCCAGGGTGGGTTCTTCAAGACGGCTCAAGGCTTTTGGCAGCGTGCCTTCAACCGGGGCAAAACCGGCTTCGCTGGCCGCACGCACGCCGCCTTCAAAGCCATCAGCGAGGGAATCGCCAAGGCCGTAGACACCGTTGATACCGCCAACGCACACGCGTTTTTGCGGTGCTTCACCGGGTACAAACCCGAGAATATCTTCACGCCAGGTCGGCTTGCCGCCCAGGTGCGAAGCTAGGTGCACCACCGGGCTGTAACCGCCGGAGCTGGCGACCAGGTCGCAGTCCAGCCATTCGCCGGGGCTGGTCACTTTATGCGCCTTGACGTCGATGGCAGCCACGCGGGCGCCGGTTACGTGCTTACTGCCACGGGCCTCGATCACGGCGCTGCCGGTGAGGATGCGAATACCTTTGGCGCGAGCTTCTTCAACCAGAGCCCCGCGTGGGTTGTGGCGCGCATCGGCCACCGCAACAACGGTGAGGCCCGCATCGAACCAATCCAGCGCAACGCGGTAGGCATGATCGTTGTTGGTCGACAGCAGCAGCTTTTTACCCGGTGCCACGCCGTAGCGACGCACGTAGGTAGACACCGCACCCGCGAGCATATTGCCCGGCACATCGTTGTTCCCATACACCAGCGGACGCTCGCACGCACCGGTGGCCAACACCACACGCTTGGCACGTACGCGGTGGATACGCTGGCGCACCACGCCGATCGGCGCACGGTCACCCAGGTGGTCGGTCAAACGTTCGTGAATGGTGAGGAAGTTATGGTCGTGGTAGCCGTTGACGGTGGCGCGGGGCAGCAGCACCACGTCTGGCAGGGCTTTCAATTCGGCAATGACGCTGGCAACCCATTCAGTGGCCGGCTTGCCATCGAGGCTTTCACGGGAATCGAGCAGCGAACCACCAAATTCTTCCTGCTCGTCGGCGATGATCACCCGAGCACCGCTGCGCGCAGCGGCCAATGCTGCGGCGAGACCAGCGGGGCCCGCGCCCACGACCAGCACGTCGCAATGACGGTTGAAGTTGTCGTAGGTGTCCGGGTCGTTCTCGGTGGGCGAACGGCCAAGGCCCGCCGCCTTGCGGATGTACTTCTCGTAGGTCATCCAGAACGATTGCGGGTACATGAAGGTTTTGTAGTAGAAACCCGGCGGCATCAGCTTGCCGCCGACCTTGCCGAGAATCCCCATCATGTCGTTGTTCACGCTCGGCCAGCCGTTGGTGCTGGTAGCAACCAAGCCTTGGTACAGCGCCTGTTGGGTGGCGCGCACGTTGGGGATCTGCGTGGCTTCGGTGGCGCCGATCTGCAGCACCGCGTTCGGCTCTTCGGCGCCCGCGGCAAAGATGCCCCGAGGGCGCGAGTACTTGAAGCTGCGACCAATGATGTCGACGCCGTTGGCCAGCAGGGCTGCGGCCAGGGTGTCGCCTTCAAAGCCTTTGTAGCTCTGACCGTTGAACGTAAACGTCAGGACCTTATTACGGTCGATGCGGCCACCGTTGGACAGGCGATTGATCTGGCTCATACCTTCTCTCCAGAGGCCTTGGCGGTGAACTGAGGCTTCTCACCGATCTTGTAGGTTTCAAGAATTTCGTAGGTCACAGTGTCGCGGGTGGCGTTGAAATACTGACGGCAACCGGCGGCGTGGATCCACAGTTCGTGGTGCAGGCCGCGCGGGTTATCGCGAAAGAACATGTAGTCGCCCCACTGCTCGTCGGTGCAGGCATTCGGGTCCAGCGGGCGCGGGATGTGCGCTTGGCCGGACGCGTGGAATTCCTCTTCGGAGCGCAGTTCGCCACAGTGAGGACAGAAGATATGCAACATAGGGAATTTCTCCTGTTAGTGGGCGACGGCCGCAGCGCCGTGTTCGTCGATCAGCGCACCGTTGTGGAAACGGTCGATGGAAAAAGGTGCGGCCAGCGGGTGCATTTCACCCTTGGCCAGGCTGGCGGCAAATACGTTGCCTGAGCCTGGGGTGGCCTTGAAGCCGCCCGTACCCCAACCGCAGTTGAAGAACATGTTCGGTACCGGGGTCTTAGAGATGATCGGGCAGGCATCCGGCGTGGTGTCGACGATGCCGCCCCACTGGCGGTTCATGCGCACCCGCGACAGCACCGGGAACATCTCGACGATAGCCTGGATGGTGTGCTCGATCACCGGGTACGAACCGCGCTGGCCGTAACCGTTGTAGCCGTCGATACCGGCGCCGATCACCAGGTCGCCCTTGTCGGATTGGCTGATGTAACCGTGCACGGCGTTGGACATGATCACGCTGTCGATAATCGGCTTGATCGGCTCCGACACCAGGGCTTGCAGCGGGTGGGATTCGATCGGCAGGCGGAAGCCCGCCAGCGAAGCCATGTGCCCGGAGTTACCGGCAGTCACCACACCGACGCGCTTGGCGCCGATAAAGCCCTTGTTGGTTTCCACACCGATGCATACGCCGTTTTCCTTGCGGAACCCGATCACTTCGGTCTGCTGGATCAGGTCCACGCCCAAGGCATCGGCAGCACGGGCAAAGCCCCAGGCCACGGCATCGTGACGGGCTACGCCGCCGCGGCGTTGCACGGTGGCGCCGAGCACGGGGTAACGGGTGTTCTTGGAGCAATCCAGATACGGGATTTCGTCGGCCACTTGCTGGGCATTCAGCAGCTCGCCGTCCACGCCGTTTAGGCGGTTGGCGCTCACTCGGCGCTCGGAATCACGGATGTCCTGCAGGGTGTGGCACAGGTTGTACACGCCACGCTGGGAGAACATCACGTTGTAGTTCAGGTCCTGGGACAAACCTTCCCAGAGTTTCATGGCGTGTTCGTACAGGTGCGCCGACTCGTCCCACAGGTAGTTGGAACGCACGATGGTGGTGTTGCGCGCGGTGTTACCGCCGCCCAGCCAGCCTTTCTCGACCACCGCCACGTTGGTGATGCCGTGTTCCTTGGCCAGGTAGTAGGCGGTCGCCAGACCATGCCCGCCGCCGCCGACGATGACCACGTCGTAGACCTTTTTAGGGGTCGGCGTGCGCCACATCTTCTGCCAGTTTTCGTGATGGCTGAGGGAGTGCTTGAAGAGGCCGAAGCCTGAGTAGCGTTGCATAGTCATTACTCCAAAACCGCGCTCAGCGATAAACCGGGAAATCAGCGCACAGGGCAGACACGTGCTTGGCCACGTTGGCCTCGACGTCGGCGTCGCCGAGGTTGTCGAGGATGTCGCAGATCCAGCCGGCCAGCTCGACGCACTGCGGCACTTTGAAGCCACGGGTGGTCACCGCCGGGGTACCGATGCGCAGGCCCGAGGTCACGAACGGCGACTGCGGGTCATTCGGCACCGCGTTCTTGTTGACGGTGATGTGGGCGCGACCGAGGGCGGCGTCCGCCTCTTTGCCGGTGAGGCCCTGGCGGATCAGGCTGACCAGGAACAGGTGGTTGTCGGTGCCGCCGGAGACCACATCGTAGCCACGCTTGATGAACACTTCGGCCATGGCCTGGGCGTTATCGATCACTTGTTGCTGGTAAGCCTTGAAGCCAGGCTCCAGCGCTTCCTTGAAACACACGGCCTTGCCGGCGATCACGTGCATCAGTGGGCCGCCCTGGGCGCCGGGAAATACCGCAGCGTTGAGTTTCTTTTCGATTTCTTCGTTGGCCTTGGCCAGGATCAAACCGCCCCGTGGACCGCGCAGGGTCTTGTGGGTGGTGGTGGTGACCACGTCGGCGTAAGGCAGCGGGTTCGGGTACAGGCCGGCGGCAACCAGGCCGGCGACGTGGGCCATGTCGACGAACAGCAGCGCGCCTACCTTGTCGGCGATCTGACGAAAGCGTGGAAAATCCAGAGTCTTGGAGTAGGCCGAGAAACCTGCCACCACCATCTTCGGCTTGTGCTCGACTGCCAGGCGCTCGACTTCGTCGTAGTCGATCAGGCCGGTGTCGGTGTTGATGCCGTACTGCACCGCGTTATACAGCTTGCCCGAGGACGACACTTTGGCGCCGTGGGTCAGGTGACCGCCGTGGGCCAGGCTCATGCCCAGAATGGTGTCGCCGGCATTGATCAGCGCCAGGTACACGGCGCTGTTGGCGGAGGAACCGGAGTGCGGTTGCACGTTGGCGTAATCGGCACCGAACAGCTGCTTGGCGCGCTCGATGGCCAGGGCTTCGACCTTGTCCACATGCTCGCAGCCGCCGTAGTAGCGCTTACCCGGGTAGCCTTCGGCGTATTTGTTGGTAAGGCCACTGCCTTGAGCTTCCATTACGCGCTTGCTGGTGTAGTTCTCCGACGCGATCAGCTCGATATGATCTTCCTGGCGCTGCTCCTCGGCATTCATCGCCGCCAGCAGTGCGTCGTCATATCCCTGGATCTGGTCTTGTTTGCTGAACATCGCGTCTCTCCCAGCCTTTCGTATTGTTGAGGCCCTCGCAGGGCCCTTTGATGCGATGGTAGGGCTGGCGCGTGCGGGCCAAATGCCTGCGCACGCCACGCAAAGGTGCGTTTACGACATGGACTGAAGAATGTGCAAAAGCTTGTGTGGGAGCTAGGCAATGAGCTTGCGAACGAGTAGCAACAGAAGAAAATGCATGGGATACAGGGCATAGGCCCAGCGGCGCATGGCGGGGGGTTTGGCGTTTTTGCCATGTCGCAATAAGACCAATCCTGCCAGCGGCGCAATCAGACATGCAGCCAAACCCAACAGCGCCACAAGCGTGCCGCTATTGAGCAGAATCTGCCACTGATTGGCGGCGACGCAGACTAAACCCGGCAGCACGCTGAAATACCAGGGCCGGCGAAACACCAGCAATAACGCCAGTGGCAGCAATACACCAAAGAAACCGAACATCAACTGGTGTGAAAACACGGCCGCCATTGTGACGGCGATCAGCGCCAATCCTCGATCAACCAACGCCTTTTGCTGCCAACCTCGGGCAACCAGCATGCCCAGCGCCAGGGTCGGCAACACGTTCAAGGTATCGGCATCTTCGATGAACATCCGATAAGGCACTTCGCTGATCACGCTGAACAGCAGCAACCAACCCAGGTAGCGCCAATGGCCCGTCACTGGGGCGTAACGGACACGGTGCAAATTGGCCGCAATCGCCAGGCAAAACCATGGAAACGCCAGGCGCCCCGGCACATATAGCCCATCCAGGCTCAGCCCCACATAGCGCAAATGATCGAGCACCATACTCAACAGCGCCAGCCACTTGAGCAGATCCAAAGCGCCATCTCGGACAGGTCCGACAGGCAAGGTTTCAGTACCGTGCATAATTCCCCAACGACTTTGCATTTACAGTGCGTGCGTGCCCCCGGCAATCTTGGGTAAAGTGCGCACCAACATCGACCACAGGAACGGGCCATGACCGACAAGAGCCAACAATTTGCCAGCGACAACTATTCCGGCATCTGCCCGGAAGCCTGGGCCGCCATGGAACAAGCCAACCAGGGCCATCAACGTGCCTACGGCGATGATGAATGGACCCACCGCGCCGCCGACGGTTTCCGCAATCTGTTCGAGACCGACTGCGAGGTGTTCTTCGCCTTCAACGGTACAGCTGCCAACTCCCTGGCGCTGTCCTCGTTGTGCCAGAGCTACCATAGCGTGATTTGCTCGGAAACTGCCCACGTCGAGACCGACGAATGCGGCGCGCCGGAGTTTTTCTCCAACGGCTCCAAATTGTTGGTTGCCCGCACCGAAAACGGCAAGCTGACCCCGGAGTCGATCCGTGAGATCGCCCTCAAGCGCCAGGACATTCACTACCCCAAACCCCGCGTAGTCACCCTGACCCAAGCCACCGAAGTCGGCAGCGTGTACACCCCGGAAGAAATCCGCGCCATCAGCGCCACCTGCAAGGAACTGGGCCTGAACCTGCACATGGACGGCGCACGCTTCGCCAATGCCTGTGCATTCCTGGGTTGCTCACCGGCCGACCTGACCTGGAAAGCCGGCGTCGACGTGCTGTGCTTTGGCGGCACCAAAAACGGCATGGCGGTAGGTGAAGCCATCCTGTTCTTCAATCACAAACTGGCTGAAGACTTCGACTATCGCTGCAAACAGGCCGGTCAGTTGGCGTCGAAAATGCGCTTTCTTTCTGCGCCATGGGTGGGCCTGCTGGAAAATGACGCCTGGCTCAAGCATGCACGCCACGCCAACCATTGCGCGCAATTGCTAAGCAGCTTGGTGGCGGATATTCCCGGCGTGGAATTGATGTTCCCGGTACAGGCCAACGGCGTGTTCCTGCAACTCTCCGAGCCCGCGATTGCAGCGCTGACTGCCAAGGGCTGGCGTTTCTACACCTTCATCGGCAAAGGCGGTGCGCGCTTCATGTGTGCGTGGGATACCGAGGAAGAGCGTGTAAGGGAATTGGCTGCCGATATTCGGGAAGTGATGAACGCTTAACGTACGAATTCGGCCAGTTGGTACTGGCCGATTGCCGAGACTGTTTTTTGATATTTCTGAGGGCCACGCAGCTCGTTTTCATTGTCTAGCCTCTCGTTACCCGCAAGGAAAACGCAGCGGTAACTGCCACCTTTCGGGTTTCACCGCCAGCCGAATAATCGGCAGCAAAGGCACATCAATGGAGAGCTTTATCATGGAATATCAAAGCAATGGCAACACACTGCAAAGCGGCGGCAGCACTAGCACCACGGTCATTGACTGGGATGAGTTCAGGAAACACGCCAAGGTCGGGGACACCATTCAGGAGTCATCAAGGACGCTGACCATCTACGACAAAGCCTACGAATTGACAAACTCAGGCCAGCACTTCGTTGTCCATATCTATGCCCAATAACTGTTAACACCGCAGGCCGCGCCGCAGCCTCATGACCTGCGGCGCGGTCCGAAAAAGCTGGGTTACCTGTTACCTACAAAGCCTTCGGCTGGAGCTCCATCCATTCATCAATGGGGCCACTGTTACCGTCAAAGGTGCCGCCATCAAATATCACCGCCAGCTTATTAACTGCATTCAAGGCAGTGGTCACTGCGCCTTCCGCCCAGCCGCCAGTAAAGGACACATCGTCCCCCGCCAGAATGAACCCATCGGGTGTTTTAGCAGACACACCGTTCATGAACTGCGAAAACAATAGGCGCTGGTATTCGTACTGCCCAGGCAAGTTCATCTTGAAAGCTCCGAGAAAAAACGGCTGTTCTTCCCAGTTGATTTCGACAAAGGGATCGGTCATGCCGAACTCCGCCGCAAGGTCCAACTGATGGTGGGCATACACCGAGTCCAACAAGGTCGAACATAGCGCAACATGGGAAGGCAAAGGCGCAGCCCGATCCCCCAGAAACTTGAGGCTGTCGTCGTTCCAGGTATAAGACAAAAACATTCCGCTGCCCTTGTAGGCGCCTTGACTCGCAGCGTAATCCAACAGATAAGTGCCACGGGTAATCCGGTCCGATAAGGTCACACTCATCTTGTATTGATAGTCCACCCCGACATCAGTCCAGAAAGGCCGCTTAGTCCGGGCAAAAATCTTGGCCGACTGCATGTAATGGGTGTACATCACCGCCTCCCATTCTTTGACAGACAGCAGGCTATTCATGGCGTTGAAATGATCGTCGCCGCTCATATAGCGAAACTTGTCCAGAATCCGCTTGTGGGGCGTGTAGATCACGGCAGGAAAGGTGTATTGGTATTCGCTCCCCTGGTTATGATCAAAGATGTACACGTCGAATTCGCCGTCTTGCCGTCTTATGATCTGCCGCACTTCCTGCCCGAAAACCTGGGGAATGACTTGAGCGCTCAAGCTTTCGACGGTCGTACCCGAAGGCCAGTGGGCCACGCTGTCGCCCATCGCATCCGGGCTACGCGCCCATAGCCGACGAGGCAGTTCAGTGGAGCCGTCATACATCAACTTATGGTTGGTATCCAGGCCGGTGTACAGCACCCGTAACACCTCTAGAAAGCAGTTTGGATAGTCGGTATTCCACCCTCCTGTACCAAAACCGATCTGGCCAAACAAATCAATGTCCTCACGACTCCAACCGGCCTGCTCCACCATGGCGGCAAAAAAGCTGAGATTGTCCCAACCTGCATCCAGTATCGCATTCCACAACGTCTTGATCTTCGCCTGGTCAAGGCTGCCCTCGGACATTGCAGCTTCCATCTCAGTGAAATGGATCGGGGCCTGCTCCAGAAAAACCTCAAACAACTTACGCTCGATTTCCAGATATTCATCGGGCAAATTCTTGCCTTCGTAATAGACCTGTTTTTGTTGATAGTCGACTACCGTACTGGGGGTTGCAGCCGAGCCAGGGTTGGGAAAGTCCGCCGAGTTGGCGGTCATGCCGACCTTGTCGAAATAGTGCATCAGCGCCTTGCCGGAAACGGGGAAACGCATGGCCCCCATTTCACAGATGACACTGTTGGCCGGGTCTTGTGGGTCGCCCACCACCTGGGAATAGAGTCGCCCACCCATGCGATGACTGGCCTCCACGACCACGGGATGCAAACCCATGCGCAGGGCTTCATAAGCCGCGACAAGGCCGGCGACGCCAGCCCCCACGATCAATACCTTACTGCCGTGGGCACTGCTGGAAACCTGCGCCAGTGCCGTCCCGTTGCTGGCCGCCTGGTTGAGGAAACGGGCGTAGTGAAAAGGGAAATCGGGGATAAGCGCGGTGACATCATTGCTCAGTAAGCGCGCAGCGCTTTTGGTACGGGAAGGTATAGCAGACATGTCGAGCATCCTTGGCTGAAAAAAGGACGTCCACCTACTGCTCTATTACGAAGGGCGACAACGACGCGTTCGACCATCAGCGTAGAAGATTGTAGGAATTGGCTCTATACCACTTGGAAATAACAAAGCCTATTGTCAGTCAAACCTCACCTCCGCAAGGTTTTGCACAGTCAGTTCAGAGATTCCTGAAGTGATTATTTGCAATTACAGATTCAATCGTACGTTTGCTTGTAAGACTCTTCAGCGATCACTCAATAATAAACAGACCGTGAAGCCTATGAACTTGCCCTGCGACCAAGCGGCAGCTCCCCGTCCCGCGCTGAAAATAGAAACCCGTTCCATCGACTATGTGCCGCGCAACGAACGCCACGGCAAGGTCTGGCATCAGGCGCCGTTCTGGTTCACCGGCAACTTCGTACTCACCACCATGGTTACCGGTTTTACCGGCGCCGCATTGGGGCTGAGCCTGGTATACGCAGTCCTGGCGATTGTTATCGGCGTATGCCTTGGCACGTTCGCCATGGCCTTCCACGCCAACCAGGGACCGCGCATGGGCTTGCCACAGATGATCCAGTCGCGGGCGCAATTCGGCCTGCGCGGAGCCATCGTCCCCTTTATCGCGGTGGTCTTCGTGTACATCGGTTTTAACGTGTTCAACGTGATTCTGGCGACCGACGCCATCAATACCGTGCTGCCCGGCAACCGGGCACCGTGGTATGCCTTGATGATTATCCTGGCAGTGGTGATCGCGGTGATCGGCCATGACCTGTTGCACACCGTGCAACGCTGGCTGACCTACCTGATGATCAGCGTGTTCGCGGTCCTCACGGTCGCTGCCGTAATGACCCTGCAGGCCGACACGGCGGTGGCCGACGCACATTTTTCCTGGTCGGCCTTCCTGATCCAGCTTTCGGCCGCTGCCGGTTACCAGATCAGCTACGCCGTCTACGTTTCGGACTACTCGCGCTACCTGCCCCATAACACGCCGTCACGCAGTGTCATTGCCTGGACCTACCTGGGCGCTGCCGGCTCGGCGCTGTGGCTGATGTCGCTGGGCGCCTTTCTCGCCTCTGCACTGCCCTCGCCGGATGCCATCAGTAGCGTGCAGGCGGTGGGCAACCAACTGCTTCCGGGGTTTGGCACCTTTACCGTGTTGATCGCAGTCCCCGCGCTGGTGGGTATCATGGCGGTCAACTGCTATGGCGCGATGCTCACCGGGATCAGTGCCATTGACGGCTTTGTGCCGATCAAACCACGGATCAAGAGCCGAATCGTCGGGATAAGCCTGGTGGCCGCAGTCATTTTTGTGATCGCCTTGAGCATCCCCGAAAGTTACCTGAGCAGCTTCAACACCTTCGTCCTCTTGATGCTGTATTTCCTTGTGCCCTGGACGGCAGTGAACCTGGCGGATTTCTACGCGGTACGAAAAGGGCGCTACGCAATCAGCGACATTTTCAACCCGGCCGGAATCTATGGTCGCTGGTCGAGCGCAGGGCTCATTGCATATTTCCTCGGCCTGGCGGCGATGGTTCCGTTCATGTCGCTGGGTTTCTATCAGGGGCCGATCAGCGTGATACTGGGCGGCGCCGATATTGCGTTCATCGTCGGCCTGGCGATTGCGGCGGGGGTGTACTGCACAATGAGTCGCCACCTCGACCACGCCACCGAAGCGCGCGCCGTACAAGCCAGTGAACGAGCGTTGGAAGAGGCCTTGCCATGACACCGCTACGCGTCGTTTGTCATCAATTGGCGCCGCGTATCGGCGATACCCGCTATAACAGGGCGCTGACCGAGCACGCGATTCGCGCCGCAGCCGACCGAGACGCCCAGGTAATCGTGCTGCCGGAACTGGTCCAGAGCGGCTATACGTTCACGGACCGGGAGGAAGCCCACAGCGTCTCCGAGACTCTCGACGGCCCGACCTTGGCCCTGTGGAAAAACCTGGGACGTGAGCTGGGGATCATTATCGTCGCAGGCTTCTGCGAGCGTCTGAGCGCGGGCCGGGTTGCCAACAGTGCCGCACTGATCGAGCCTTCGGGGCGGATGACGGTGTATCGCAAGGCCCACCTGTGGGACCGCGAAAAATTGATATTCACCCCCGGTGAGGCGCCACCTCCAGTGGTCGACACTACCGTCGGGCGCATCGGCGTGATGGTCTGCTACGACCTGGAGTTGCCCGAGTGGGTTCGCCTGGCAGCGCTGGCGCAGGCCGACCTGCTCTGCGCGCCGGTGAACTGGCCCGACGGCCCGCGTCCCGTAGGTGAGCGGCCGGCAGAGATCGTACGAGTCCAGGCGAACGCCGCAGTCAACCGCATGTTCATCGCTGCGTGCGACCGCTATGGCGAAGAACGTGGCGTCAATTGGGTAGGCGGTTCAGTCATCGTCGATGCCGATGGCTACCCGCTGGCCGGAGCAGCCTATCACCCGCAGGAACAGCAGTTAGTCGCTGACCTGCCAGTGGCCCAGGCCAGGCACAAGTCTATCAGCGACTACAATCACGTTCACCAGGACCGCCGACCGGGCTTGTACTAACCCTCAGAACTCAATCCGCACATCACCCTTCGGCACACTGCAGCACGACAGGATATAGCCTTCGGCTTCGTCCTCTTCGGTAATCCCGCCGTTGTGCTCCATCTCTACTTCGCCGCCCAGCTTCATAACCTTGCACGTACCGCAGATGCCCATGCCGCAGGCCTTGGGGATCAGCAGGCCGAGCTTGGCCGCCGCAGCATGCACCGTTTCCCCCGGCGCCACGCGGATGCTCTTGCCGGACGCGATAAATTCCACTTGATGCAGGTCTGCCAGGTCGATCTCCGGCGCATCCGCCGCTTGCTCGGCCTGCTCCACCGCATCGGCACGGGCTTCGGGCGGTGTCGCGCCAAAGGATTCTTCGTGATAACGCGTCATGTCGAAACCGGCAACTTCCAGCAAACGCTTAACCGCGTTCATGTACGGCGTAGGGCCGCAGCAGAACACTTCGCGCTCCAGGAAGTCCGGCACCATCAGTTCCAGCATCTTGTGGTTCAGATAGCCGCGATACCCTGCCCAAGGCTCGCCCAGGCCGTGTTTTTCGCAAATCAGGTGCAGGCTGAAGTTGTCGATCCGCGACGCCATGTGCTCCAGCTCGCGGTGATAGATGATGTCCTTGGGCGAGCGGGCGCTGTGGATAAAGGTCATGTCGACGTTCGCGTTGGTGTCGTAGAACCAGCGCGCCATGGACATCACCGGCGTGATCCCAACGCCGCCGCTGAGGTAAAGCACTTTCGGGCTCGGGAAGTCGATGGCATTGAACAGCCCGACCGGCCCGTGCACCGCCAACTCCTGGCCTTCGTGCAAAGTGTCGTGCAGCCAATTGGAAACCCGGCCGCCCGGCACACGCTTGATGGTCACCGAAAAGCTGTAAGGCACCGACGGTGAGCTGGAAATCGTGTACGAGCGCATGATCGGCTGGCCTTCGATTTCCAGCTCTAAGGTGACGAATTGCCCCGGCTTGAAAAAGAACAGGATCGGCTGATCGGCCATGAAGCAGAAGGTGCGCACATCCCAGGTTTCCTGGATGACTTTGACGCAGCGGACGATGTGCCGACCATTGGCCCAGGTCTGGGTGGTTACCGGATTCAGGAAATTATTGGACATGTTGTTCTCCACCGCCGACGTCGGCCTTATGGTGGCGATTCTGCGTAACGCGAGAACCACCCATTTACCTATCTGCGACATTCACATACTTACGGCGACCAGCCCCCAAAGACAGGGGCTTGCGCGTCGGGATCAGATTGGGCCATGTCGCCCATGGATAAGGTTCGACGTTACGCCGGGCCCACACTCGCTCCCAACAAAGACGCGTTCTTTACGCCTTGCACAGCACCAACCGTAGCCACTATTCGCCGGCCACACAGAATGGCCATGAGGACACACACGATGGACGTCACCGCAACCTTAAGCTTGGGCGATCCGCTGGAACCCGCACGCAAGGCCACCGCGCAAATGCTGCAAGAGCGCGAGCGCACTTTTTCGCTGCCGCAGCCGTTCTACTCTGATGAGCGGTTGTTTGATATCGACATGCAGGAGATCTTCCAGAAAGAGTGGTTGATCGCCGGCATGACCTGCGAAATCCCCACCAAGGGCAACTACCTGACCCTGCAAGTGGGCAAGAACCCAATCATCGTGATCCGGGGTGCCGACGGCGTGGTGCATGCGTTCCACAACGTCTGCCGCCACCGTGGCTCGCGCTTGTGCACCAGCGACAAGGGCAAGGTCGCCAAATTGGTGTGCCACTACCACCAGTGGACCTACGAGCTGGACGGCCGCCTGCTGTTCGCCGGCACCGAGATGGGCGCCGATTTCGACATGAAGCAGTACGGCCTGAAGCCGGTGAACGTGAAGACTGCTGGCGGCTACATTTTTATCAGCCTGGCCGAAAACCCACCGGCCATTGATGACTTCCTGTCGACGCTCAGCCATTACATGGAGCCCTACGACATGGAGAACACCAAGGTGGCGATCCAGACCACCTTGTTCGAAAAAGCCAACTGGAAGCTGGTGCTGGAAAACAACCGCGAGTGCTACCACTGCAACGCCTCGCACCCGGAACTGCTGAAAACCCTGCTGGAATGGGACGACGTTACCGACCCGCGCGCCGACCAGGCGTTCAAGGATCACGTGGCTGCTTCTGCTGCCGCCTGGGACGCCGAGAAGATCCCTTACGCCCACGCCAGCTTCGGCCTGCGTAACCGCATCGTGCGCATGCCACTGCTCAAGGGCACTGTGTCGATGACCCTGGACGGCAAGCAGGGCTGCGCCAAACTGATGGGCCGCATCAAGAACCCGGACCTGGGCTCGATGCGCATCCTGCACCTGCCGCACTCCTGGAACCACTGCATGGGCGACCACATCATTGTGTTCACCGTGTGGCCCATCAGCGCCCAGGAAACCATGGTTACCACCAAGTGGATCGTGCACAAAGACGCCGTGGAAGGCGTGGACTACGACGTGGAACGCATGCGCCAGGTGTGGGATGCCACCAACGACCAGGACCGCCGCCTGGCCGAAGAGAACCAGCGCGGCATCAACTCCACCGCTTACCAGCCAGGCCCTTACTCCAAAACCTATGAGTTTGGCGTGGTGAATTTTGTGGATTGGTACAGCGAGCGGATGTTGAGCAACCTGGGCGCGGCGCCAGCGCCTTATCTCAAAGGCGTAGCTGCTCACGAATAACGCTTGTGTAGGAACGGGCTTGCCCGCGATGGCATGGTGTCTGTCAAAGTCTGTATGGGCTGATAGACCGCTATCGCAGGCAAGCCAGCTCCCACATTTGGACAGATTAACTGTTCAAAATTCGATCAACTCCGATACAGCCCTTTACCACCCTGCCCTCCAGCCTTTCCCCAACAACTTATCCACAGAGCCACCCACAGCAATTGTGGGCAAGTGCGCCGCGCTCGCAAATTAAATCAAGAAAATCCGTGACTTATTCAAACTTGCGGGTTTTATCTTGAGCTGCTCATTTATTGATCAAGCCTCCAAGAGCCTTGATTAGCGTGGCTTGCAGCGGTAAGCGAACACCTTATCCACAGATGCACCAACAGACTTTGGGGGCAACTTTTTCCGGGTTGTGGAAAAGCCCTTTAAACCCTCATGAATCGGGGATATCCAGCCGTTTAAACGGCGAATAAGTGAGATCTGATCGATTATTGACCAATCCCTCGAAGACCACGCTTTACAAGGCCTGTAGCGGATAGCGAACATCTTATCCACAAAAGCGCCAACAGACTTTGGGGGCAAGTCGAGGCCTCAAGCCGGTGAAAACCCGAGCAAAAACCGCAAGTTAGGTTGGTTGTTTTTCGTACAGAGGGCTGCAGAGCTTGATATGCCGGGCTTGTGGACACCCGCGAACAGGTTATCCACAGGCGGATCAACAGGCATTGTGGGTAAGCCCAACATAAAGCAGGGAAATGTGGGAGCGGGCTTGCCCGCGATTGCAATACGTCAACGGCTGCATGGGTTGCTGACCCACCGCTATCGCAGGCAAGCCAGCTCCCAAAAGGTTTGGTGGCGGTCAGGGTTCAGCGTACGACGCCCTCTTCTACCAGAAGCTTGAGAATCGCTTGCGCGCCCTCTTCAGCGCTCACGCCCTTGAGCACCTGCCCACCGCCGCCACTGGCCTTGGCCGTTGCGGCTTTCATACGGTCAGCTCCACTCTTGGCCTTGATCACCTTGAGGCGCTTTGGCCGTGGCTTGGCCGGCTGCAGCAGTGCGCCTGTGAATAACTCGTCGTGTTCAATCTCGACGTCATGGGCTGCCAGCTCACCCCGTTGCGCCGGGCCGTACGCGCTTTGCCGAGGCTTGGGCGCGGCGTTATCCACAGTGGCGAGAAACGGCAGGCGCACCTTCAAGCGCCGTCGCTGGCCGCGAGGCAGCGCCTGCAGCACCAGGGCTACGCCGGCGTCGATGGACTCCACCTGGGCCAGCCCCACAATCAGCGGCCAGCCCAGTTGCTCGGCCAAGAGGAACGGCAGCATTCCCGAACCTTCGCCGGTTTCTGCCTGGCTCCCGGTCAGTACCACTTGAGCACCGGCGTCGCGCAGATACTCACAGAGCACCGGCAAGGCATCCGAGCCGGCCGGCTGCTCCAATACCTGCAGTTGCGGCAGGCCCATGCCCAGGTAGCTGCGCAGGGTCGGCTCGCTGACATCACCAGCGTGCAGCACCTGCAACTTATCCCCAGCCAGTTGCAGCCCCAGCTCAACCGCGCGCGCGTCCTGCTCGGCGCGGCGGGGTCGTCCGGAAGTGGGGTGAGCGCCGATGGACACCAGGCTGAATACAGTGTTCGTCATGGTCATATCCTCAGGCTGCATCGCGCTTGGCGCCGTTGCGGTAGGTTTCGACCGCCGCGATCAAGGCGTGCAGTATCGCGGCGCTTTCGCCGATCACCGACAGGTCGGCACGCTTGATCATGTCGCACCCTGGGTCGAGGTTGATCGCCACCACCTTGTCGCAGGCACCGATGCCTTGCAGGTGCTGGATCGCCCCGGAAATGCCCACTGCCACGTACACCCGCGCAGTCACCCAGGTGCCGCTGGCGCCGACCTGGCGATCACGCGCCATGAAGCCATCGTCCACTGCCACCCGCGAGGCGCCTTCGGTAGCGCCCAGGGCCGCGGCGGTCTGGTGGAACAGCGCCCAATCCTTCACGCCGTTGCCACCGGAGAAAATGAACTCTGCCTCGGCCATCGGAATCGCTGCCGGGTCGACCGCCACCGCGCCGAGGTCTTCGATACGCGGCAGACTACGCGCCAGGCTTGTGGATAACTCCACGGGCAAGACTTCGTGGCGGGTCTCGCTGACCGGATCGGCACATTCGGCGGCAGCGAGGATCAGACGGGGCAACGGCCGCGCCAGGTCTTCCTGGCCGGCACCGGCACGGCCGATGCATTCCTCGCCCTTGATCTGCCACACCCGCGTCGCCGGGCGTTCCTTGAGGCTGGCGGCAAAGCGTCGCCCCAGCTCACCACCACCGCTGCGGCTGTCTGGCAGCAACCAGTGGCGCGGGCTGAATTGGTTATCCACAGCGCGCAGGCCCTGCACGCGTTGCTCCGGTGCATAACCCTCGAACTCATGCCCCTCCAGCACCAGCAGACGGTCGACGCCCGCCGTGGCAAACGCGCTTTCCTTGTGTTCACCGAATACCACCGCCAACACCGCGCCCTCACTGCCGGCCAGTTGACGCGCCAGACCAAGCAGGTCGCGGTCGTGGCTGCTCAGGCGGCCGCCGACCATGTCCGGCACCACGTTGATGTAGAACGCCGGAGCCGGCACCTGATGCAGCGGCAATTGCACTTCCACTGCCGCGGTACGCTTGGCCGCGCCGCCCTGCTGGGCACCGCTGCGGTCGATGCGCTTGATGCCGTTGGGCCCGATAAAACCGACACCATGCACGTTTTTGCGAATGATGCCGTTGGGCCCCATCCAGCTGTGTTGCACCGGCTGCATCGCCGCGTGCAACGGGTGCAGGCGGTTACGGGCGATCCATTCGGCCCGGGGGTCGCGGCGGATAATATCGCTCATTAGTGCACCTCCGCAGGTTCACGCTTGACGGGGGCTTTGGCCGGCGCGGCGTCTTCAAGCAACGCGTCGGCTACCAGTTCGGCGATGTCCTTGATCAACGGGCGCGGTTCGACCACGCCTTCAAGCATCGCCGTGCATTGCGGGCAACCCACGGCCACCAGTTCGGCGCCGGTCTCGCGGATGTCGTCCATGCGCATATCGGGGATACGTTGCTTGCCGGGGATGTCGGTGATCGGCGCACCGCCACCGCCACCGCAGCAGCGTGAACGGAAGCCCGAGCGTTGCATTTCCTTGACCTCGATACCCAACGCCTTTAGCACTTGGCGCGGCGCCTCGTATTCACCGTTGTAGCGGCCCAGGTAGCAAGGGTCATGGTAGGTCACGCTGTTGCCTTTGTGCTGGCCCAGATTCAGCGCGCCCTCGCCGATCAGCTCGGCCATGAAGGTGCTGTGGTGCTGCACGCGGTAGTTGCCGTTGAAGGCGCCGTATTCGTTTTTCAGCACATGGAAGCTGTGCGGATCGCAGGTGACTATGCGCTTGAAGCTGTACTTGGCCAGGGTCTGGATATTGCGCGTGGCCAGCAACTGGAATGTCGCTTCGTCACCGAGGCGCCGCGCCACGTCACCGCTGTCGCGTTCTTCCAGGCCGAGCACGGCGAAATCGACCTTGGCGGCCTTGAGCACTTTGACGAAAGCGCGCAGGGTACGCTGGTTACGCATGTCGAAGGCGCCATCGCCGACCCAGAACAGCACATCGCAACTGCCTTTGTCGCTGAGCAACGGCAGGTTCAGGTCTGCCGCCCAGTTCAGACGACCACCAGGGGCAAACCCGCCGGGGTTGTCGGTAGCGATCAGGTTTTCTAGGACTTCAGCGCCCTTGTTCGGCGTGGCGCCTTTCTCCAGGGTGAGGTGGCGACGCATGTCGACAATGGCGTCCACGTGCTCGATCATCATCGGGCACTCTTCCACGCAGGCGCGGCAGGTGGTGCACGACCACAGGGTCTCGGCGTCCACCAGGCCGTTGACGATCGGCTGGTGCGGGTTGCCGCCGTGTTCGCCCACCGGTTTGCCGGGGTACGGGCTGCCGGCAAACTTGGCATCGGTGCCACCGGCCAAACCGACCACCATGTCCTGAATGAGTTTTTTCGGGTTCAGTGGCTGGCCGGCAGCAAACGCCGGGCACGCCGCTTCGCACTTGCCGCACTGCACGCAGGCGTCGAAGCCGAGCAGTTGGTTCCAGGTGAAGTCCTTGGGTTTTTCCACGCCCAGCGGCGCGGTTTTATCGCTCAGGTCCAAGGGTTTCAAACCGGTGGAGCGGCCGCCGCCAAAGCGTTCGGCGCGACGGTGCCAGGCCAGGTGCAGGGCTCCGGCAAACGCGTGTTTCATCGGCCCGCCCCAAGTCATGCCGAAGAACATCTCGGACACGCCCCACAACACGCCCACGCTCAGCAATGCCGCAAGCAGCCAGCCGCCGAAATCGGCGGGCAGAATCCCGGCCACCGGCAAGGTCACCAGGAAGAAGCTCACCGAGAAGGCCATCAGGCTTTTCGGCAGGCGCATCCACGGGCCTTTGGACAGGCGGGCAGGCGGATTGCGGCGGCGCAGGTACATGAAGATCGCGCCGACAAACATCAATGTCGACGCCAGCAGCAGGGCATAACCAAGAATGCGGCTCTGCAGGCCGAAACCGTGCACCACAATCGCCAGCAGCGCCGACAGCACAAAGCCCAGCGCCGTCGCTACGTGGGTATTGGCGATGTATTTGTCACGGGCGACCACGTGGTGCAGGTCGACCATGTAACGCTTGGGCATGGCCAAGAGGCCACCCAGCAGGTCGACTTTGGATGAGCGGCCACGACGCCACATGTTCACCCGGCGCAAGGCGCCGAGGACGGCGAGGCCCAGGGCGGCAAACAAGAGAATAGGCAGCAAGGTATTCAACATGGTGAAGCTCCCACAGACCACACAGGTCTTGCATGGGGGCCGGATCAATGTGGGAGCTGGCTTGCCTGCGATGGCATCGACTCGGTCTCACTCAAGACCGAGTCGCCTGCATCGCGGGCAAGCCCGGCTCCCACACTGGTCAGCTCCCACATTCAGACCGGGTCCACTTTCGGCTTAGAAATCCTTGCACAAGCGCAGGGCGTCATAGATGGCGGCGTGGGTATTGCGCTGGGCCACACAATCACCAATGCGGAACAGCAAGTACCCCTCGCCCGCCTCGCTCAGGCATGGCTGCGGCTTGATCGCAAACAGCGCTTCAACGTCGATCTGGCCCTTGTTGCGCGAACCTTCCTTGAGCCCGTAGTAAATGGCCTCGTCCGGACGCACGCCGTTCTCCACCACGACCTGGTCGACCACCCGCTCCTCTTTGGCACCGGTGTATTCGTTCTCCAGCACGGCCACCAGCTTGTCGCCCTCGCGGTAGACCTTTTCCAGCATCATGTCGCCGGTCATGATCACTTCCTTGGGGTACATGCTGCGGTAGTACGTGGGGAACGACGTACCGCCGATTGCCACGCCCGGCTTGATGTCGTCGGTGACGATCTCCACCTGGCTGCCTTTGTCGGCCAGGAAGTCGGCCACCGACATGCCGGTGAATTCACAGATGGTGTCGTACACCAGCACGTTCTTGCCCGGCGCAACCTTGCCGTCGAGCACGTCCCAACTGCTCACCACCAAGCCTTCGGCGGCGCCCCAGTGTTCGTTCTGCTCGATGAACGGATGCCCGCCCACCGCCAGCACCACCACGTCCGGACGCACGTCCAGGATGGTCTCGGCATCGGCTGCAACACCCAGGCGCAGGTCGACTTTCAAACGCGCCAGTTCCAGTTGATACCAACGGGTGATACCGGCGATCTGGTCACGCTGCGGCGCTTTCGATGCCGTGGTGATTTGCCCGCCGATAAACTCTTTTTTCTCGAACAGCGTCACGTCGTGGCCACGTTCAGCCGCCACGCGCGCGGCTTCCATCCCGGCCGGGCCGGCCCCCACTACAACCACCTTGCGCTTGGGCCCGGTGGACTTCTCGATGATGTGCGGCACGCCCATGTATTCACGGGAGGTCGCGGCGTTCTGGATGCACAGCACATCCAGGCCTTGGTACTGGCGGTCGATGCAGTAGTTGGCGCCCACGCACTGCTTGATCTGGTCGATCTGGCCCATCTTGATCTTGGCGATCAGGTGCGGGTCGGCGATGTGCGCACGGGTCATGCCGACCATGTCCACATAGCCGCCTTCCAGAATGCGCGTGGCCTGGTTCGGGTCCTTGATGTTCTGCGCGTGCAGCACCGGAACCTTGACCACTTCCTTGATGCCGGCCGCCAGGTGCAGGAACGGCTCCGGCGGGTAGCTCATGTTCGGGATGACGTTGGCCAGGGTGTTGTGGGTGTCGCAACCCGAGCCCACCACGCCGATGAAATCGAGCATGCCGGTGTCATCGTAGTACTTGGCGATTTGCTTCATGTCCTCGTGGGACAAGCCGTCCGGGTGGAACTCGTCACCGCACAGGCGCATGCCCACACAGAAGTCATCCCCCACTTCGGCACGCACGGCCTTCAACACTTCCAGGCCGAACTTCATGCGGCCCTCGAAGCTGCCGCCCCACTCGTCGGTACGCTTGTTGACCCGCGGGCTCCAGAACTGGTCGATCATGTGCTGGTGCACGGCCGACAATTCCACCCCGTCCAGGCCACCGGCCTTGGCCCGACGCGCAGCCTGGGCGTAGTTGCCGATCACGCGCCAGATTTCTTCTGGCTCGATGGTCTTGCAGGTGGCACGGTGCACCGGCTCACGCACGCCGGACGGCGACATCAGGGTCGGCCAGTTAAAGCCGTCCCAACGCGAGCGCCGGCCCATGTGGGTAATCTGGATCATGATCTTGGCGCCATGCTTGTGCATGGCATCGGCCAGATTCTGGAAGTGCGGGATGATGCGGTCGGTGGACAAGTTCACCGACGCCCACCATTCCTGCGGGCTGTCGATGGCCACCACGGAGGAGCCACCGCAGATCGCCAGGCCAATACCGCCCTTGGCTTTCTCTTCGTAGTACTTCACATAGCGGTCGGTGGTCATGCCGCCGTCGGTGGCATATACCTCGGCATGCGCAGTGCTGAGCACCCGGTTGCGGATGGTCAGTTTGCCGATCTGGATCGGCTGGAACATTGCTTCGAAAGCCATGGCACGGTCCTCGGCTTACAACGGTTTGACGGTGAACAAACCATCATCGTGGCCCTCTTCGGAGCCTCCGTAGACTTGTTCGGCGACAGTGCGGATCTTGCTGCCACGCGCTTGAAGGATCTGGTCCATGGCGCCGGCAAACCAACCAGTGAACATGTAGTCCACCTTGCGGCCGACCTTGCCGTACACGTAGACGAACGCCGAGTGTTCCAGCTTGACGCTGGCGGTGCCTTTGTCCAGGTCGATATCCTGGATCTTGAACAGGCCCCAGCCGCGTTGCGACAGGCGCTTCATGTAGTGCTCGAACACCGCGACGCCTTCCAGGCCGTGGCATTCAGCTTCTTTTTCACACCAGTGCCAGGCGGACTTGTAGCCAGCCTTGTAGAGGATCTCGGCGTAGGCGTCGGCCCCCAGCACTTCTTCGATACCCATGTGGTTGTTGACGAAGAAATGACGCGGCACGTACAGCATCGGCAGGGCGTCGGAGGTCCAGACACCGGTTTCGCTGTCGACTTCAATTGGCAATTGCGGGGCGATCTTGGCCATGGAAACTCAACTCCAGAAAATTCGTTTTGATGCCCGCCACGCGGATGGCGGCGGGTGAAGGATTAAGCGAGCAGTGGCTTATTCGCCCCAGACGTCCTTGAGCACGTTGACCCAGTTCTCGCCCATGATCTTGCGCACCACGCGCTCGCTGTGGCCGCGCTTGAGCAGGGTCTCGGTGAGGTTGGGGAACTCACCCACGGTGCGGATGCCCAGCGGGTTGATGATCTTGCCGAAGCTGGTCAGGCGGCGGGCGTAGCCCTTGTCATGGGTGAGCATTTCGAAGAAATCCTGACCATGGCCCTGGGTGAAGTCGGTGCCGATGCCGATGGCGTCTTCGCCGACGATGTTCATGGTGTATTCGATGGCTTCGGCGTAGTCGTCGATAGTCGAGTCGATGCCCTTGGCCAGGAACGGCGCGAACATGGTCACGCCGACAAAACCGCCATGGTCGGCGATGAACTTCAGCTCTTCATCGGACTTGTTGCGCGGGTGCTCTTTAAGCCCGGACGGTAGGCAGTGGGAGTAGCACACCGGCTTTTTCGATTCGAGGATGACCTCTTCGCTGGTCTTGGAGCCCACGTGGGACAGGTCGCACATGATGCCGACGCGGTTCATCTCGGCGACGATCTCGCGACCGAAACCCGACAGGCCGCCATCACGCTCGTAGCAACCGGTGCCCACCAGGTTCTGGGTGTTGTAGCACATCTGCACCACCCCCACGCCGAGCTGCTTGAAGATCTCGACATAGCCGAGCTGGTCCTCAAAGGCATGGGCATTCTGGAAGCCGAAGATAATGCCGGTCTTGCCCTGCTCCTTGGCGCGGCGGATGTCGGCGGTGGTTTTCACCGGGATCACCAGGTCGCTGTTCTCACGGATCAGGGTCTGGCTGGCGACAATGTTATTGATCGTGGCCTGGAAGCCTTCCCACACCGACACCGTGCAGTTGGCGGCGGTGAGGCCACCTTTGCGCATGTCTTCGAACAGGTCGCGGTTCCACTTGGCAATAATCAGACCGTCGATAACGATGCTGTCGGCGTGCAACTCGGCTGGGCTCATCAGGCGTCCCCTTATTGGCGATTCATGCGCCGAATCGTCTGCCGGCGCTTTGGGGCCAGCATATGCCCAGGGACCGACGGAGCCGGGTGCAAAAACGACAGGGGAATTGCCGAAAGCGTCAATCCGCGACAAAGCCTGTGAAGACAGGCCCCACGGTCGGCTGTTCTTTGTCTTACGCTTGAGCCAGAATTGCGCATCACGTGATATGAGACGGCGCAATGAAATCGATTTTCCTGGCTTTGGCACTCATCGCAACCACCGCCCACGCGGCCGAAGACACCGACAGCACGCCGTGCGACGGTATCGAGAACGACCAGCAAACCTTGGAATGCGCCACCTACAACAAGACCACCGCCGAGCAATTGCTCAAAGATAATTATCAGGGGTTGCTGGAGCGCATGGGTTCGACCTACGGCAGCGACAAGACCAAACTGGCGGACATTACCGCCCGTCTGAAGGACGCACAGCAGAAGTGGGAAAAACTGCGCGACGCCGATTGTGCAGTGGACACCTTCCCGGCAGTGACCGGCACCAAGGCCTATGCGATTGCGCACAACGACTGCCTGGCGCGCATGAGTGATGAGCGGTCGGAGTTTTTGGAGTCGATTGCCCAAGAACAGTAACTATATTCCTACAATAGAAGCGTCCCACTGTCGCTTTTCGCTACCTGACGCTGATTTAAGGAATTTTCGGCATGCAATGGCTTCCATCTCCACCCACCGACAATATTTATAAGTTGCTTGCTGTATTTGGTTTATGGCTAATTGCAGGTGCGCTGACACTGGTGTCTATTTTTTCTTATCTGGACTACAGACTCCAAAAAGAAACACGCGAGGAAAGCCACCATTCGCAAACGGAGCAAATGGTAAACGACTTCACTAAACGCATTGAAGCACTTGAGAAAGGCACACCGGAGCTGCATAAAATCGCAGATCTGCCGGATTCATTCAACAACGACGTCACCTTCCTGAAGAACAGCCTCGTTATACAAGAAAGAAAACTTTCTACATACAAAGAACGAGAGAAAGATAACCTCGACACGTTCATGGACTATCTGCTCGCCCACGAAAAAGAGTTCTATATTTTCATAGGTCTGTACGCGACGCTCACGTCACTGTGCACGGTGATAGGTTTTAGCCGCTGGTTTCAGAAAATACAAAAGCCCGGCGAAGTACTGAATGAGCTAGATATTAAAATCAAAGAAGCAAGCTTATTGAAACTTAAGATAGAAATTTCCCAACTTCAACCAATGAGCAAGACAATAGAGCAGCTCTTTGAGTTGCATTTCAATAAGCCCTTTCCTGAAGCCTCTCCCTCGCAAAGGACCCGCTCATGACCATCTGCGGCATCGAAATCAAAGGCAGCGAAGCCATCATCGCCGTCGCCTCCCTGGACAACCAGGCGCTGACCCACGTCGCCCTGGCCACCAAGAAAATCGCCCTTGAAGACGACGATGATGCAGCCAACGTCAAAGCCTTCGCCGCCCAGGTGAAGGCGTTCGTTCAAGCCAACGGCATCACGCGCATTGCCATCAAGAAACGCAGTAAAAAAGGCGAGTTCGCCGGTGGCCCGACGACGTTCAAGATCGAAGGGGTGTTTCAGTTGCTGGATGGGGTGGAGGTGACGCTGCTGTCGCCGCAGACCATCAATGCGCAAAACAAGAAGCACAGCTTTGATCTGCCGACGACGTTGAACAAGTATCAGCATGAAGCTTATAAAACAGCCTGTTCAACCCTGATGAAAAAGTAATTACCCATCAGCTTTTGACGCAGTGTTCCAAGCCGTGACCACCGCCTTCGTATTCAGGCGTGTAGTAGTACTTAACGAAAGACACTTTGCCCTCCGGGGTTGACGTCATTTGTGCGACCCCCACACCGAAGTCTTTCAAGACAGGGTCGGTGTGAGCAAAATAAACGCCCAGCGCATCCGAAGTCCCGGCGGCCATTCCGTCATAACGGGACTTGTCTTCCAAGGTCAAGGTGAAGGTGTAGGCGGCGTACTTGCCAGTGCTTTGCTTGGCGTCGAGCGCCATATCAACAACACCCTTATAGCTGCCTATATGTTTATCCTGGCCGGTACATTCATAGCGCCCGCTGTAGTCGGCTCCGGTGAAAGGTGCAGACGCCTGGACTGCCCACACCGGGGTGGTCGCGAACGCGATGACAGTAACTAGTTTTCTAAGCATGCCAACCTCTTCTGGTTAAGTAGTGACTTCCTGGCCTGCGTGCTTCATTTCAAAAGCATTTGGTCAAGAGCCACTTCTAAGACCCATAGGACGTTAGCAGTCCTTGGCTATAAGTCTCCGTTAGCGATGAAAAAAAGAAACTTCCTACACCTTCCATGATTCCCTTATAAACTGCGCTACATCGGGTTTCACTCGTTAGTCGGTATGCGGGTTTTGTGCAGCAGCCAATCCCCGAACGACTTGTCTTCCAGGGCATACCCTCCCCGGCTCGACTTCCATACCAATTCCTTGTCGCGCAGGGCATCGATACAGGCCTGAATGGTCTGGGTCCCGGGCACCACATCGCTGCGCATAACCTCCAATGCCTTGCTGACTGCGGTAATCGTGCTGTCGGTAAACGGCGCAAATGGCTCATTGCTTTGCGAACGCACAACCATCACCTGCAACACCGCACGCTGCGGGATGGTCAGGGCGTTCCAGGCGCTTTCGAACTCGGTCCATACACCCGCGCGCAGCAGTTCTGCGCGACTGTGCAGCAGTTGGCCAAGATTGCTCGCCTCGCCCAGCTCCAATGCGACTTCACCGATGATCGTGCGCAACATCTCGGGACGCCGACCTACCAGCTCAAACGCCTCATCAATGTCAGCCGCGTTGAATTGGTTGTTCTTGGCCAGGTGCGCGTTGAGGTGCACGGTGTAGGCCTGGGTGAACGCTTTGCCCAGCAGCGGAAACGGCGTGATGCTGGAACCGAAGAATGGCTGGCTTTTACCCAATACCAAATGGGCGAGTTTGTCGCGATTGGAGCCGGTAAACACCAGGCGCAAACCGCTGCCCTCCTCGTCACGGCCTTGGTTGAGCTGATCCCGGGCAGCCTTCAACGCGAACATCGCATTGATACCTGACTCGGTGGTTAATGCGTGCTGTGCTTCGTCAATCACCAGTACAACGGGTTTTTCTGCAGCCCTATGGAGCAATTCCAACGCTTGGGTCAGCGTCGCACCGACAGGCAATTGTGGCTTGGTAAAGTCCCAGGAAAGCGTACGCAGAAAGCTTAGTTTCTCGATGCCAATGTTCTTTGCCAGTTTGCGAATGCCCTTTTCAAACGGCACCAACGCCCCCGCAATGGCACCTGCGATCAGCTCGGCGGGGTCTTTTTCCTTGTCGGCCCACAGGTCGACATACACCGCCAGCCAGCCCCGCATCTGACATTCCGGAATCAGGTCTTCGCGCAGAAAAGTGCTTTTGCCCGTGCGTCGGGGCGCCGCGAGAAACAGGCCGGAGGTGAAATCCTGAATACCGGCCCCCACCAGGCCATCGGTAATACTGCTTGCCAGGGTGGGGCGGCGAAACACAAAGCCGCTGTGCTTGGACATGGTTTTATACTCAATTATGGAAAGCACTATAAATTATAGTGAAGAGTATAATTGACTATAATTGTCCGTCAAACCACCTCCCGTCGCCGATCCTCCCGCGGGCATTTGGCAAACCTTGCGCGATAGCTCCTGGTGAAATACGACGGAGACTCAAACCCGCACGCAATACTCACTTCCAGTACGCTCATGTCGCTCTGGCGCAGCAGTTTGCGGGCTTTTTCCAGGCGCAGGCCCAGGTAGAAATTGCTCGGCGTATCGTTCAGGTGCAGGCGAAACAGCCGCTCCAGTTGGCGTCGGGTGACCTTGATCGTTTCGGCCAGGGCCAAGGTGCTCAGGGGCGGTTCGGTGTGCTGTTCCATTTCGCCGATCACGTGCACCAGTTTCTTGTTATTGATGCCGTAGCGCGTGGCGATCTGCATGCGCTGGTGGTCCTTGCGGGGGCGGATGCGGCCAAGTACGAATTGCTCGGAAACCTGGATCGCCAGCTTCGGGCCGTGGGCCTGAGCGATGAGATCAAGCATCAAGTCGATGGACGCGGTGCCGCCGGCACAGGTGATGCGGCGCCGGTCGATTTCGAACAGTTCCTGGGTCACGCTCAGGTGCGGATAGGCCTCCTTGAAGGCGTCGATGGCTTCCCAGTGCAAGGTCAGGCGGTGGCCGTCAAGCAGGCCCGCCTCGGCCAGCACGCAGGCGCCGGTGTCGATGGCACCGAGGGTCACACCCTCATGGTCGAGGCGGCGCAGCCAATGCTCCAGGGCGGGCGTGGCGAACTGCAGGGGTTCGAAGCCGGCCACCACCAGTAAGGTCGCGCCTTTTTTCAACGGTTCCAGCGCGGCATCGGCGTTGACCGACATGCCGTTGCTCGCCAGTACCGCGCCGCCATCGGCACTCAAGATGTGCCAGCGGTACAGCTCGCCGCGAAAGCGATTGGCCACGCGTAACGGTTCCAGCGCGGAGATAAAACCGAGGGCCGAGAAACCCGGCATCAGCAAGAAATAGACATCCTGGGACATGGTGGCGCTCTCGTCGGACGGGCAGCGTGGTCACTGTGATACGCCAGTTCAACCGGCCATTCAAGAGCCCAGGTCGCTGCAGTGCAAAAGCGGGTCGCCGCCGTGCGCTTTGCGGGGCGCCAAGCTGCGTAACGTGACCCCACGGCGCACAAAGACGCCGGCACCCACAATAACGACTGCCGAGGGCTCCACCCATGAACCGACTGATCAGCCGCTGCGTACTTGCACTCAGCGCCAGCGCCATTTTGAGCACTAACGCCCTGGCAGCGGATGCCGCTTCATGCCAGAACGTACGCATGGGCGTGGTCAACTGGACCGACGTCATCGCCACCAGCGCCATGGCCCAGGTGCTGCTCGATGGCCTCGGCTACAAGACCAAACAAACCAGCGCCTCGCAGCAAATCATCTTTGCCGGCATCCGCGACCAGCGCCTGGACCTGTTTCTGGGTTACTGGAACCCGCTGATGACCCAGACCATCACGCCGTTCGTCGACGCCAAGCAAGTCAAGGTCCTCGAAAAACCCAGCCTGGAAGACGCCCGCGCCACCCTGGCGGTGCCGACTTATCTGGCCGACAAGGGCCTGAAAACCTTTGCTGACATCGCCAGGTTCGAAAAAGACCTGGGCGGCAAGATTTATGGCATCGAGCCGGGCTCGGGCGCCAATACGCAGATCAAGGCGATGATCGCCAAAAACCAGTTCGGCCTGGGCAAGTTCCAGTTGGTGGAGTCCAGCGAAGCCGGCATGTTGGCGGCCGTAGACCGTGCCGTGCGCCGCAAGGAAGCCGTGGTGTTCTTTGGTTGGGCACCGCACCCGATGAACGTCAATGTGGCGATGACTTACCTCACCGGCAGCGAAGACGCCCTGGGCCCGAACGAAGGCATGGCCACCGTGTGGACCGTGACCGCGCCGGCCTACGCCGAGCAGTGCCCCAACGTGCATAAGCTGCTGACCAACCTGACGTTCACCGCCGCCGACGAGAGCCGCATGATGCAACCGCTGCTGGACCACAAGGATGCCATCGAATCCGCCAAGCAGTGGCTCAAGGATCACCCGCAAGACCAGGCGCGCTGGCTGGAGGGTGTGACCACCTTCGACGGCAAACCGGCTGCCGCCAACCTGCAATTGACCACGAAATAACCCATCCAGATCACCGCTTCGCAACCCCTGAAGGTTGCGAACGGCGCCCTGCGCCTTGAAATCACCCGCCTGTAAGGAACCGCCCCATGAACCACGACGTCATCATCACCTGCGCACTCACCGGTGCTGGCGACACGACCGCCAGAAGCCCCCACGTGCCGGTCACTCCCAAGCAAATCGCCGCCGCTGCCGTGGAGGCCGCCAAGGCCGGCGCCACGGTCGTGCATTGCCACGTACGCGACCCCGAGACCGGCAAGTTCAGTCGCGACGTCGCGCTGTACCGCGAAGTGATGGAGCGCATCCGCGAGGCCGACATCGACATCATCGTCAACCTCACCGCCGGCATGGGTGGCGACCTGGAGATCGGTGGCGGCGAGAATCCCATGGAGTTCGGGCCCAATACCGACCTCGTGGGCCCGCTGACCCGCCTGGCCCACGTTGAAGAACTGCTGCCGGAAATCTGCACCCTGGACTGCGGCACGCTGAACTTCGGCGATGGCGACACCATTTACGTGTCCACCCCGGCGCAACTGCGTGCCGGCGCCAAACGTATCCAGGAATTGGGCGTAAAGGCCGAGCTGGAAATTTTCGACACCGGCCACCTGTGGTTCGCCAAGCAGATGATCAAGGAAGGGCTGCTGGATAACCCGCTGTTCCAACTGTGCCTGGGCATTCCCTGGGGCGCACCGGCCGACACCACCACCATGAAAGCCATGGTCGATAACCTGCCCGCCGACGCGGTGTGGGCCGGCTTCGGCATTGGCCGCATGCAAATGCCAATGGCCGCGCAGGCGGTGCTGCTGGGCGGCAACGTACGGGTGGGCCTGGAAGACAACCTGTGGCTGGACAAAGGCGTGCTCGCCACCAATGGGCAGTTGGTAGAACGCGCCAGTGAAATTCTCAGCCGGTTAGGCGCGAGGGTCCTGACCCCAGCCGAAGGCCGCATCAAGATGGGCCTGACCCAACGCGGCTAACACAGACACCACCACTCCTGTGGGAGCCGGGCTTGCCCGCGATGAGGCCAGTAAATCTGCCACATCTTTGTAGCCTGCAATGCCGCCATCGCGGGCAAGCCCGGCTCCCACAAAGGATCATCGAACACTTTAGGAATATGCCATGCGCTTTATCACCGAAATCAAAACCTTTGCTGCGTTGGGCAGCGGTGTCATCGGCAGCGGCTGGGTGTCCCGTGCCCTTGCCCATGGTCTGGATGTGGTGGCCTGGGACCCCGCGCCCGGTGCCGAGGCGGCCTTGCGCAAACGCGTCGCCAACGCCTGGCCCGCCCTTGAACAACAGGGCCTGGCGGCAGGTGCCTCCCAGGACCGCCTGCGCTTTGTCACTACCATCGAAGACTGCGTAAAAGACGCCGACTTCATCCAGGAAAGCGCCCCGGAACGCCTGGAGCTGAAGCTGCAATTGCACCGCCAGATCAGCGCCGCGGCCAAGCCGAACGCATTGATCGGCTCCAGCACCTCAGGGCTATTGCCCAGCGAATTCTATGAAAGCTCTACCCACCCGGAACGCTGCGTGGTCGGCCACCCCTTCAACCCGGTCTACCTGTTGCCACTGGTAGAAGTGGTGGGCGGCAAAAACACCGCGCCAGAGGCAATCCAGGCGGCGATCTCGGTGTATGAATCCCTCGGCATGCGCCCGTTGCATGTGCGCAAGGAAGTGCCGGGTTTTATTGCCGATCGCCTACTGGAAGCGCTGTGGCGTGAGGCGCTGCACCTGGTCAATGACGGGGTGGCGACCACCGGCGAAATCGACGACGCCATTCGTTTTGGTGCCGGGTTGCGCTGGTCGTTCATGGGCACTTTCCTCACTTACACACTGGCGGGCGGCGACGCCGGCATGCGCCACTTCATGGCACAGTTCGGCCCGGCGTTGCAGCTGCCGTGGACTTATCTACCGGCGCCTGAATTGACTGAAAAATTGATTGATGATGTGGTCGATGGCACCGCGGAGCAGTTAGGTAACCACAGCATCTCGGCGCTGGAGCGCTATCGTGATGACTGCCTGCTGGCGGTACTGGAAGCCGTAAAAACAACCAAGGCCAAGCACGGCATGAACTTCGCCGAATAACCCTGTGGGAGCTGGCTTGCCTGCGATGGCGGTGTTGGCCTCGCCATTGCTATCGCAGGCCGGCCAGCACATTTGACCGCACACTGAATTGGATTCATGCCATGCCCGCACTGACCACCTACACCACGAAAATCCTGCCCGACTGGGTCGACTACAACGGCCATCTGCGTGACGCGTTCTATCTGCTGATCTTCAGCTACGCCACCGATGCGCTGATGGACGCGCTGGGGCTGGACAGCGAAAACCGCGAAGCCAGTGGCCACTCGCTGTTCACCCTGGAGCTGCACCTGAACTACCTGCATGAGGTGAAGCTCGGGGCCGAGGTTGAGGTGCATACCCAACTGATCGCCCATGACGCCAAGCGCCTGCACCTTTATCACAGCCTGCACCTTGTGGGCGAAGCACGCGAGTTGGCGGGTAACGAACAGATGCTGCTGCATGTCGACCTGGCCGGTCCGCAGTCGGCGCCGTTTACCGACGCGACCCTGGAAAAACTCATCGCCCTCAGCCAGGCACACGCCGATCTACCCCGGCCAGCCCTGCTCGGCAGGGTGATCGGGCTGCCCGCGCAAAAAAAAGCCCCGATCCAGCCGTGACGGGATCGGGGCAGAGTGCTTTGTGTGAGCGGTGCATTTCGAGGGTGACCAAACCTTCAAGCTGCGTGCCTGGGTTCAGTGTGCCCGTTACGGGTCAGGTCAAGTACCCCGAAAACGACCTGTTCATAGCCATGCGAGCCATCGCTGGATTCTGCCCTTGCCGCCAGTCCTGTGGCCTACCAGAATCCAAGTCATTCCCGCTCCCTACACCAGGATGACCGTCATGATGCACGCGGATTTGATTGACCAGGATGACCTGCTGAGCCAACTACGCTCGCTGGGTTTTGAAGTGTCCAGCGGCGCTACCGCCGAGCAGGCCTGCGAATGTGCGGTGCGCGGGTTGAGCCAAGCGCGGGCCAAGGCGCTCAAGGGCATGGTGGAACAGATGTACAGCGGCAGCGCGACGATTTTGCCAACGGTGAGGCAGGCGATCGACAAGCAGTTGCTGCCGGCGCTGGTGCAGTTCAAACAGAACTCTGGCGCCTGAAACTCCGCCATCGCAGGCAAGCCAGCTCCCACAGGAGAACGCATTCCAAGGTGGGAGCTGGCGACTCGATCTAGAGCCTTACACTGGCAAAGGTCGACTCATTGCGCGCCTGGCTCAACGCCGACATCGGCCCCGACAACGGTGACAACACCAACGCCTGCGGAATCGGCATCATCGCCACTTGCTGGGTGGTGTTGGAGCCGACACGCTCATCCCGTGGCGGAATGCCGAAATATTCGCGGTAGCACTTGGAAAAGTGCGGCGTAGACACAAACCCGCACACCGAGGCGACCTCGATGATCGACATCGGCGTCTGCTTGAGCAGTTGCCGTGCGCGGATCAGGCGCAGCTTGAGGTAGTAGCGCGACGGCGAGCAGTGCAGGTATTTCTGGAACAGCCGCTCCAACTGCCGGCGCGACACGGCGACATACACTGCCAGTTCGTCCAGGTCGATCGGCTCTTCGAGGTTGGCTTCCATCAGCGCAACGATTTCCTGCAGCTTCGGCTGGTTGGTGCCAAGCATGTGCTTGAGCGGCACACGCTGGTGATCCTGTTCGTTGCGGATGCGTTCGTACACGAACATCTCGGAGATGGCGGCCGACAATTCACGGCCGTGGTCGCGGCTGATCAGGTGCAACATCATGTCCAGGGGCGCGGTACCACCGGAGCTGGTGAAGCGGTTGCGGTCGAGGGTGAACAGGCGCGTGCTCATGGCCACCCGCGGGAAGGCTTCCTGCATCGACGCCAGGCATTCCCAGTGCACGCTGCAATCAAAGCCGTCGAGCAAGCCGGCGCAGGCCAGGGCCCAGCTGCCGGTGCACACTGCGCCAAGGCGACGAGACTGGCGTGCCTGGCTTTGCAGCCACGACACATGTTCACGGGTGACGGTGCGCTGGATACCCACGCCACCGCACACGATGACCGTGTCCAGCACGGGTGCTTTGTGCATGGAGGCATCGGGTGTGATTTGCAGGCCATCGCTGGCCCACACCTGGTTGCCGTCGACACTCAGGGTTGTCCAGCGATACAGCTCGCGGCCGGACAGCTGGTTGGCCATGCGCAGTGGCTCCACGGCAGACGCCAGGGAAATCAGCGTGAAATTGTCCAGCAGCAAAAAGCCGATGGATTGAGGCGCACGGTTCTGGGGTTGGGCCCCGGAGTTGGTCGACGTCATCGCGGTATCTCCTCACATCACACAAAGCGGGTGGCGGCCTCAGGCGAGGCTCTTGTTATTGCGCTCGTCCTGGAAAGGAGAGGCTTTGTAATTGATAGAGCAAATGCCATGCCTAAAATTGAATGGCCATTCAAGAACTCCTGAAAACGACCTGTTTATGTGTCTATATGAGCCCACGCGCGAAGTGCGGGATATGACGCATAACGGGCGGAGTTCAAGGGGGGTGAGCAGATCGGTAGCACTTGTGGGAAGGCGCTTTGCGGGCGTAGGAGGAGTCTGTCACCCAAAGCACATCAGGCGTGTGATCGTGTAGGAATTCGTTCGGAAGCTACTTATCTATTTGCGACGCGCTAAAAGGTGGCGATTTTGGCTTAGGGTGTTCACTTTGTGAGCAATTGCGTCAGCACTATAGCCATCGCGGGCAAGCCCGGCTCCCACCTTTGGAATGCGTTTCCTGTGGGAGCTGGCTTGCCTGCGATAGCGATATCATTGACTCAACATTCAACCGCACTCACCGCCAGCCCACCGCGTGATGTCTCTTTGTACTTGTCATGCATATCGGCCCCGGTATCACGCATGGTGCGGATCACCCGGTCCAACGAGATGAAGTGCTGACCATCGCCACGCAACGCCATTTGCGCCGCGTTGATCGCCTTCACCGCCGCAATTGCATTGCGCTCGATACACGGCACTTGCACCAGGCCGCCCACCGGGTCGCAGGTCAGGCCGAGGTTGTGTTCCAAGCCGATTTCGGCAGCGTTGCACAGTTGCTCCGGCGTGGCGCCGAGGATCTCCGCCAGCCCGGCTGCGGCCATCGCACACGCGGAACCGACCTCGCCCTGGCAACCGACTTCGGCACCGGAGATCGAGGCGTTCTTTTTACACAGGATGCCCACCGCCGCCGCGCCCAACAGGTAGTCAACCACGTTGGCTTCGGTGACTTCTTCACTGAACTTCATGAAGTAGTGCAACACCGCCGGGATGATTCCCGCCGCGCCGTTGGTGGGCGCCGTGACCATGCGCCCACCTGCGGCGTTTTCTTCGTTGACCGCCAGGGCGAACAGGTTGACCCATTCCATGGCGCTCAAGGTCGAGCCGATCACATTGGGCTTGTTCAGCTCCTGCAAGCTGCGGTGCAACTTGGCGGCGCGACGGCGTACGTTCAAGCCGCCGGGCAAGATGCCTTCGTGCTTGAGGCCCTGCTCCACGCAATCTTGCATGGCGCGCCAGAGCTTCATCAGGCCGCTGCGGATTTCTTCTTCGCTGCGCCAGGTTTTTTCATTCGCCAGCATCAGTTCGGCAACGCGCAGGTTGTGGGTCTTGCACAACTGCAACAGCTCCACGGCACTGGAAAAGTCATAAGGCAGCTCGGTGCGGTCCATATCCGCCACACCGCTTTGGGCCTGGGCCTCATCCACCACAAAACCGCCGCCCACCGAGTAATAGGTGTCGCGGTGCAACTCGCCGTTTTCGCCAAACACCACCAGAGTCATGGCATTGGGATGGAACGGCAGGTTCTCATCGAGCAGGCGCATGTCCCGCGCCCACACAAAGGGCACCGGCAAACGCCCGTCCAGCAGCAGCGTGTCGGTTTCGCGCAGGGTGTGGATACGTGCACCGATTTGCGTGGGGTCGATTACGTCTGGCCACTCGCCCATCAGGCCCATGATGGTGGCGGTGTCGCTGCCGTGGCCGATGCCGGTGGCCGACAACGAGCCGTACAGTTGCACTTCGACACGCTGCACCTGTTCCAGCCACCCACGCTCACGCAACCCTTGAACGAACAACGCCGCGGCGCGCATGGGCCCCACGGTGTGGGAACTCGAAGGCCCGATGCCGATCTTGAACAGGTCGAAAACGCTGATAGCCATTAACGTGGAACTCCTCGATAAGCACGGGCCGGGCTTGAACGAGGTGCTACGCTCAGATCGCCCAGATGGCGGCATCATCAAGCTTTTATTCGTCATCACGGCGTCTCACACCGACGCACTCATGCTCACCAGCGGCGCTCGCGTGCGAACGCCAGTTTTGGCCGTTTTTTGCGGTGCAGAAGGGTAAAAACAGCAGTTTTACCTTCGGAAAAACCTGTAAGCGACGTCATCGGTACTGGATGCGACCCTCCCTGTACTGGATACGACGCCCCCTGTAGGCGTCAGATTTTCACTGGTACATGATCAGTCTCGACTCGTTTGCAAGGCACCGCGCCAGAGCTGTTGTCGCACGCTCCGACCGCAACACTTATAAAGCGCGGCGAATGCCGCCAGAAAAGACACAGGAGTCTACCCACATGAAAGGTTCACCCTCGTTGTTGTTGGCCGCCATGCTGAGTCTGCCAGTCGTGGCACACGCCGCAGAACCGGAACAGTGCAAGACCGTCAACTTCTCCGATGTCGGCTGGACCGACATCACCGTCACCACCGCGACCACCAGCGAGATCCTCAAGGGCCTGGGCTACAAGCCGCGCACCACGATGATTTCGGTACCTGTGACTTACAAGTCCCTGGCCGACGGCAAGAACATGGACATTTTCCTCGGCAACTGGATGCCGACCATGGAAAACGACATCAAGCAGTACCGTGATGCCGGCACCGTGGAAACCGTACGCGCCAACCTGGAGAACGCCAAGTACACCCTGGCGGTCCCAGAGGCGCTGTATGAGAAGGGCCTGAAAGACTTCGCCGACATCGCCAAATTCAAGGATGAGCTGGGCGGCAAGATCTACGGCATCGAGCCGGGCAACGATGGCAACCGCACCATCCAGACGCTGATCGACAAAGATGCCTTCGGCCTGAAAACCGCCGGTTTCAAGGTGGTCGAATCCAGCGAAGCCGGCATGCTCTCCCAGGTCGAACGCGCCTCCAAGCGCAACCAGGCCATCGTGTTCCTCGGCTGGGAACCGCACCCGATGAACACTCGCTTCAAGATGAAGTACCTGACCGGTGGTGACGACTCGTTCGGCCCCAACTACGGCCAGGCCACCATCTACACCAACACCCGCAAAAGCTACACCCAGGAATGCAGCAACGTTGGTCAGTTGCTGAAAAACCTGGTGTTCACACTCGACATGGAAAGCACCCTGATGGGTAACGTCCTGGACGACAAGATGAAGGCCGATGCTGCCGCCAAGGCCTGGCTGCAGAAGAACCCGCAAGTGCTCGACACCTGGCTCGCCGGTGTCACCACCGTTGATGGCAAACCAGGGCTCGATGCCGTTAAAGCTTACCTCGCCAAATAGCACCCGCTGACCCCAGGCCGGTGCGCTGGCCTGGGATGTTTTCCCCTTCGCATGTGGACATTCACTACCATGCTGACTGAACAGAAAATCCCACTAGGCCAGTACATCGCTGCCTTCGTCGACTGGTTGACCCAACACGGTGCCAACTACTTCGACGCAATCGCTTCGACACTGGAAACGATGATCCACGGCGTGACGTTTGCGCTGACCTGGTTCAATCCACTGGCATTGATCGGTCTGATTGCGCTGCTGGCTCACTTTATTCAACGTAAATGGGGACTGACTGTTTTTGTCATCGCCTCCTTCCTGCTGATCCTCAACCTGGGGTACTGGCAGGAAACCATGGAAACCCTCGCGCAGGTGCTGTTCGCCACCCTGGTCTGCGTGGTCATCGGTGTGCCGCTGGGCATTGTTGCCGCGCATAAGCCGATGTTCTACACCATGATGCGGCCGGTACTCGATCTGATGCAGACCGTGCCGACCTTCGTCTACCTCATCCCTACCCTGACCCTCTTCGGGCTGGGTGTGGTGCCTGGGCTGATTTCCACGGTGGTGTTCGCGATTGCCGCGCCGATCCGCCTGACCTACCTGGGTATCCGCGATGTGCCGCAAGAGCTGATGGACGCCGGCAAGGCCTTTGGCTGCTCGCGCCGCCAGTTGCTCTCGCGCATTGAACTGCCCCACGCCATGCCGAGCATCGCCGCCGGCATTACCCAATGCATCATGCTGTCGTTGTCGATGGTGGTGATCGCCGCCCTGGTAGGCGCCGACGGCCTCGGCAAGCCGGTGGTCAACGCACTCAACACTGCCGATATTGCGCTGGGCTTTGAAGCGGGCCTGGCCATTGTGTTGCTCGCCATCATGCTCGACCGTATCTGCAAACAACCCGACGCTAAAGTAGGGGGTGATGCATGAGCATTATCCGATTCGACAAAGTCGACGTGATCTTTTCCAAAGACCCACGCGAAGCGCTCAAGCTGCTGGACCAGGGCATGAGCCGTAACGAAATCCTGAAGAAGACCGGGCAGATCGTCGGCGTCGAGAACGCCAGCCTGGATATCGAGAAAGGCGAGATCTGTGTGCTGATGGGCCTCTCGGGCTCAGGCAAATCCAGCTTGCTGCGCTGCATCAACGGCCTCAATACCGTCAGCCGTGGCCAGCTGTTTGTGGAGCATGAAGGGCGTCAGATCGACATCGCCTCCTGCACCCCCGCCGAGCTGAAAATGATGCGTACCAAACGCATCGCCATGGTGTTCCAGAAGTTTGCCCTGATGCCTTGGCTGACGGTGCGCGAGAACATCAGCTTCGGCCTGGAGATGCAGGGCCGCCCAGAGAAAGAACGGCGCACGCTGGTGGACGAGAAACTCGAACTGGTGGGCCTGAGCCAATGGCGCAACAAGAAGCCCGACGAGTTGTCCGGTGGCATGCAGCAGCGCGTCGGCCTGGCTCGCGCCCTGGCGATGGACGCCGATATCCTGCTGATGGACGAACCCTTCTCGGCCCTCGACCCGCTGATCCGCCAAGGCTTGCAAGATGAGCTACTGGAACTGCAACGCAAATTGAGCAAGACCATCGTGTTCGTCAGCCACGACCTGGATGAAGCACTCAAGCTCGGCAGCCGTATCGCGATCATGAAAGACGGCAAGATCATCCAGTACAGCGTGCCGGAAGAGATCGTGCTGAACCCGGCGGACGACTATGTGCGCACCTTCGTCGCCCATACCAACCCGTTGAACGTGCTGTGCGGGCGCAGCCTGATGCGCACCCTGGATAACTGCACGCGTGTGAATGGTTCGGTGTGCCTTGATCCGGGTGGCGACTCCTGGCTGGACCTGGCTGAAGGCAACACCATCCAGGGCGCACGCCAGAATGGCGTGACGATGAACCTGCAGAACTGGGCGCCAGGGCAAGCCGTGGAAGGCTTGGGCCGCGTACCGACGTTGGTGGACTCGAACATCGGCATGCGCGATGCACTGCAGATTCGCTACCAGACAGGCAACAAGCTGGTGCTGCACGACAACAACAAGGTGGTGGGGATACTGGGGGACAGTGAGCTCTACCATGCCCTGCTGGGCAAGAACCTGGGTTAAGGCAACCCTGCAAAACCTACTGAAAAAACTGGGTCAGTGTGGGAGCTGGCTTGCCTGCGATAGCTATGTTGGATTCACCCTTGCTATCGCAGGCAAGCCAGCTCCCACATTCGACCGCATTCAATGCTTGCAACAGCGGCGCCAGTGAAGGCGCCGCCAGCTCAACTATCAGCTATAGACCCGGCCAAGGAGCTGCCGATGGCTTTCAAACTGATCGAGCACATCCCGGGTAATCTGCTCCTGGGTGAAGCCCATCAGGTCATACTCCTGCGGCCCGTTGTGCAGGTACACCTCGGCACGATAGTAACGGGTGCGCTCTTCTTCAGGCAGGTCAGCCGGTGCCGCCGAGTAGCCATCCAGGCTCACTTCGTAGACAAACGGGTTGCCCTCGTCCATCTCGATCCGCACGCCGATGCAGCGCTTGGACTTGCCCAGCAAGGTCTGCACTTCCAGGCCCTGATCACGCAACGCACTCGCGGCTTCTTCCAACGCCGGCGTTACGTGCTTGTCCATAAAGCGCTGCACGGTGGCCTGGCTCGGTTGCAGGTCCAGCGCCGTCAAGCGCTCGCTGAAACCACGACGCCCGCGTTCGGCCAATTGCGCCTGCTCCTGTTCGGTGGCCACGTCCTGGCGCATGGCCTTGTGCAAACCGAACATAAAGAACACCAGCACCACCGAGAACGGCAGCCCCGCCAGCACCACCATGGTTTGCATGGCTTCGAAGTTGCCGGCAAACAGCAGGCCGATGGTCACCAGGGTGATCACCGCCGACCAGAAGATACGCAACCAGTGCGGCGCATCTTCATCCACATTGCCGCCTTTGCAGGAAAGGTTGGCCATCATCACCGCGCCGGAATCCGCAGGCGTCAGGAACAGCACGAAGCCCACGAAGATCGACACGCCGATCACCACTTTCGACGCCGGGTAATGCTCAAGCAGTTGGTAGATGGCCATGGACGGTTGCTCCAGCGCCGTCTTGCCCAACTCCACCGCCCCATGGTTCAACACCAGATCCAGGGCCGAGTTGCCGAAGATCGACAGCCACGCCAGGGTAAAGCCCAGCGGGATCAGCAATACGCCAGCCACCAGTTCGCGCACGGTACGACCACGGGAAATACGCGCGATGAACATGCCCACAAATGGCGCCCAGGAAATCCACCAGGCCCAGTAGAACAAGGTCCACAGGCCCATCCAGCGTTCGGTCTTGGCACCGTCGCCTTCGTACACATACAGGTCGAAGGTTTTCAGCACGATACCGTTGAGGTAATCACCGGTGTTCTGCACCAGGCCATTGAGCAGGTGCAAGGTAGGGCCGAACAACAGCACGAAGATCAGCAAACCGCTGAACAGCACGATGTTGAGGTTGGACAGACGACGAATACCGTTTTCCACACCCGACACGGCGGCAATGGTTGCCACGGTGCTCATCACAATGATCACGATCAGCAAATTGGTATTGCTGTGCTCCATGCCGAACAGGTTTTCCAGCCCCGACGACACTTGCATCGAGCCGATCCCCAGGTTGGTCACCAGGCCCAGCAGGGTCACGAACATGCCGAAACCGTCTACCGCGTGGCCAGCCGCGCCCTTCACCCAACGCTCGCCCACCAGCGGGTACAGCGCCGAACGCAGGGCCAGCGGTTGGTTGTGGCGGTACGCAAAGTACGCCACGGCCAGGCCGACCAGCGCATAGATCGCCCAGCCGTGCAGGCCCCAGTGCAGGAAGGTCAGTTGCAGCGCCTGGCGTGCCGCGCCATTGCTGGCGGCAGCGCCTTCGGGCGGGTTGAAGTAATGGTCCAACGGCTCGGACGCACCGAAATACAACAGCGAGATGCCGATACCCGACGAGAACAACATGCCGGCCCAGGCGCCGTAGCTGAAGTCTGGGGTATCGTCCTTCGCACCCAGCTTAAGTTTCCCATAGGACGAAAACGCCAGGCCGACCACAAACACCAGGTAGGCAGCGATGACCACCATGTAGTACCAGCCAAAGCTTTTCGACAGCCAGGCCTGTGCGACACCGAGCAGGCGCCCGGCCTCCTGCGGGGCGACGATCAGAATGGCGGTCAACAATAAAATCAGCGCGGTGGAGGTGTAGAACACCCAACCGTTGACCCGGACCTTTTCCGGTGGGGTCTTTATAAGAGAGGCAGAACTCATGGCGCAGATGCTCCAGGCAGTGCGAGAGAGAAACACAAGGCAACGGTTATCCCGGGACATCGATTTTTCGGCAGTCGACGGACGGGTGTTATAAAGACACCCCAAAATTCTTGAGCCCGCCGAAGCGGTGATCAGGCTCTGAAGTGGCCTGTTTCAAGGGTTTTTGCAGGTGTCGAAGGTTGCAGCTCGCAGGTAGGAAACATCTGTAGGCAGCGACCATTTGTCGCAGATCTTATTCTTTGTTGATTGAACGTTCAATCAAAACAAAATAGACTGGCCCTCAAGCCGACGGACGTGGATCGCCCATCGGCAGGCCTAAGGAGAGGTGCTACATGCCCAAGGTCGGTATGCAACCCATACGCCGCCAGCAGTTGATCGAAGCCACGTTGACGGCCATCGATCAGGTCGGGATGGGAGATGCCAGCATTGCGCTGATCGCCCGTCTGGCCGGCGTCTCGAACGGCATCATCAGCCACTACTTTCAGGACAAGAACGGCCTGATCGCAGCGACGATGCGCTACCTGATGAATGCGTTGATCGAGAACGTGCAAGAGCGCAGGCGTGCCTTGAAGGATGACAGCCCACGGGCGCACCTTCAGGTGATCATCGAAGGCAACTTCGACGCCAGCCAGGTCAACGGCCCGGCAATGAAAACCTGGCTGGCCTTCTGGGCCACCAGCATGCACCACCCGTCATTGCACAGGTTGCAGCGGATCAACGATCACCGTCTGTATTCCAACCTGTGTTGCCAGTTCCGCCGTGCGATGCCGTTACCCGAGGCACGCAGCGCAGCCCGCGGGCTGGCGGCTTTGATCGACGGTTTGTGGTTGCGCGGCGCCCTGTCGGGAGACGCTTTCGACACGGAGCAGGCGCAACGGATCGCTTACGAATACATGGATTTCCAATTGGCCAAGCAGGTGAGTTAGAGCCCTTATAAATGCTCAACCCCTGAACGTCCGCCGCTCAGTGTTGCCACACCCCCATGGCCCACTGTTCGGCGGGTAACGCCAACCACTTATGCACTTGCGAGGACTTTATGGCCCGTTTCGACCTGCAAAAACTCTACATTGACGGCGGCTACAGCGACGCTGGCAGCGATGCCACCTTCGAAGCCATCAACCCGGCTAACGGTGAAGTTCTCGCCCAAGTGCAACGCGCCACCAAAGACGACGTTGAACGTGCCGTGGTCAGCGCTGAAAAAGGCCAGAAAATCTGGGCCGCCATGACCGCCATGGAGCGTTCGCGCATCCTGCGCCGCGCCGTGGACATCCTGCGCGAGCGCAACGATGAACTGGCCGCCCTGGAAACCCTGGACACCGGTAAAGCCTTCTCCGAAACCAAGTACGTCGACATCGTCACCGGCGCTGACGTGCTGGAATACTACGCCGGCCTGGTACCTGCCATCGAAGGCGAGCAGATCCCACTGCGCGACACCTCGTTTGTCTACACCCGCCGCGAGCCGCTGGGCGTGGTTGCCGGTATCGGCGCGTGGAACTACCCGATCCAGATCGCCCTGTGGAAATCCGCACCGGCCCTGGCTGCCGGTAACGCGATGATCTTCAAGCCAAGCGAAGTCACCTCGCTGACCACCCTGAAACTGGCCGAAATCTACACCGAGGCTGGCGTTCCAGCGGGCGTGTTCAACGTACTGACCGGCAGCGGCCGTGAAGTCGGCACCTGGCTGACCGAGCACCCGCGCATTGAGAAAGTCTCGTTCACCGGCGGCACCGACACCGGCAAGAAAGTCATGGCCAGCGCATCGAGCTCCTCGCTCAAGGACGTGACCATGGAGCTGGGCGGCAAGTCCCCGCTGATCATTTTCGACGACGCCGACCTCGACCGCGCCGCCGACACCGCCATGATGGCCAACTTCTACAGCTCCGGTCAGGTCTGCACCAACGGCACCCGCGTGTTCGTGCCCAAGCACCTGCAAGCCGCGTTCGAAGCCAAGATCGTCGAGCGTGTGGCGCGTATTCGCATCGGCAACCCGGAAGACGAAAACACCAACTTCGGCCCGCTGGTCAGCTTCGCCCACATGGAAAGCGTGCTGGGCTACATCGCCAAAGGCAAAGAGCAAGGCGCCCGCCTGCTGTGCGGCGGCGACCGTCTGACCGACGGCGACTTCGCCAAAGGCGCCTTCGTGGCCCCGACCGTGTTCACCGACTGCACCGATGACATGGTGATCGTGCGTGAAGAAATCTTTGGCCCGGTGATGAGCATCCTCACCTACGAAACCGAAGAAGAAGTGATCCGCCGCGCCAACGACACCGACTTCGGCCTGGCCGCTGGCCTGGTGACCAAGGACCTGAACCGCGCCCACCGCGTGATTCACCAGTTGGAAGCCGGTATCTGCTGGATCAACGCCTGGGGCGAGTCCGACGCGAAGATGCCGGTTGGCGGCTACAAGCAGTCGGGTGTGGGCCGTGAGAACGGGATCAGCTCGCTGAACAACTTCACGCGCATCAAATCGGTACAGGTTGAGTTGGGCGATTACGCCTCGGTGTTCTAACACCTGCGAGTCTTGTATTGCCCGTGAGGCCATCGCGGGCAAGACCGGCTCCCACATTTGTTCTGTGTGAACCCGATCAAATGTGGGAGCTGGCTTGCCTGCGATCGAGTGCGAAGCACTCGCCAGACCTGACCACACTTCAAAGAGGGTACATTCATGTCCCAAGAATACGATTACATCATTGTGGGTGCCGGCTCTGCCGGTAACACCCTGGCGACCCGTCTGACCGAAGACGAAGGCGTCACTGTTTTGCTGCTGGAGGCCGGTGGCCCGGACTACCGCCTCGACTTCCGCACCCAGATGCCAGCCGCCCTGGCTTTCCCGCTGCAAGGCCGCCGCTACAACTGGGCCTACGAAACCGATCCAGAGCCACACATGGACGGCCGCCGGATGGAATGCGGGCGCGGCAAGGGCCTGGGTGGCTCTTCCCTGATCAACGGCATGTGCTACATCCGCGGCAACGCCATGGACTATGACAACTGGTCGAAGCTGCCGGGCCTGGAAGACTGGACCTACCTGGACTGCCTGCCGTATTTCCGCAAAGCCGAAACCCGCGACATCGGCCCCAACGATTGGCACGGTGGTGACGGCCCGGTCAGCGTGACCACGCCGAAAGCGGGCAACAACCCGCTGTTCCACGCCATGGTTGAAGCGGGCGTACAGGCCGGTTACCCACGTACCGAAGACTTGAACGGCTACCAGCAAGAAGGCTTCGGCCCGATGGACCGCACCGTCACGCCGAACGGCCGTCGCGCCAGCACCGCACGCGGTTACCTGGACACGGCTAAAAAGCGTTCGACCCTGACCATCGTCACCCATGCCCTCACCGACAAAGTGCTGTTCGAAGGCAAGCGTGCAGTGGGCGTGCGTTACCTGATCGGCGCCGCCGAAGAGCGCGTTGAAGCCCGTGCGCGCAAAGAAGTACTGGTGTGCAGCGGCGCAATCGCTTCGCCGCAACTGCTGCAACGCTCCGGTGTCGGCCCGGCCAAACTGCTGGAAAGCCTCGACATCCCGGTGGTCCACGACCTGCCGGGCGTGGGTGAAAACCTGCAGGACCACCTTGAGCTGTACCTGCAATACGCGTGCACCCAGCCGGTGTCGCTGTACCCTTCGCTGCTCTGGTACAACCAGCCGGCAATTGGTGCCGAATGGCTGTTCAACGGCACCGGCATCGGCGCCAGCAACCAGTTCGAAGCGGGCGGTTTTATCCGTACCCGTGAAGAGTTCGAGTGGCCAAACATCCAGTACCACTTCCTGCCGGTGGCGATTAACTACAACGGCAGCAACGGTGTGAAAGAGCACGGTTTCCAGGCGCACATGGGGTCCATGCGTTCGCCAAGCCGTGGCCGTATCCAGCTGAAGTCGAAGAACCCACGGGACTACCCGAGCATCCTCTTCAACTACATGGCCACCGAGCAGGACTGGCAGGAGTTCCGCGATGGCATCCGCCTGACCCGTGAAATCATGCAGCAGCCGGCACTGGACCCGTACCGTGGCCGCGAAATCAGCCCCGGCATTGAAGTGCAAACCGATGAACAGTTGGACAAGTTCATCCGCGAGCACGCCGAGACCGCGTTCCACCCGTCCTGCTCGTGCAAGATGGGCACCGACGAGATGGCCGTAGTCGATGGCGAAGGCCGCGTGCATGGCATGCAGGGCTTGCGTGTGGTCGATGCCTCGATCATGCCGATCATCACCACCGGCAACCTGAACGCGCCAACGATCATGATCGCCGAGAAAATCGCCGACAAGATCCGTGGCCGCAAGCCACTGCCGCGCAGTACCGCTGGCTACTACGTAGCAGGCGATGCGCCGGTGCGTGGCAAGCCGTTGCGTGAAGTGGGGCCATTGGCACAGTAACTCAAGCACCGCGGCGCCTGTATCGCAGGCAAGCCAGCTCCCACAGTTGACCGAGTTCGCCTGAACGACTCGATCAACTGTGGGAGCCGGGCTTGCCCGCGATGAGGCCCGACCAGACACCGCAAAACCACCCGCCGACACTTTCCTTGATCAGCTCCCCGCCCAGGCCTACTCTGTTCGCCTGCCCGCGCCGAGCCGCCCACAAGGAAGGCCCCATGTTCGAACACCACGCCACGCTCAAGAAACACTTCGGTGCCCTGCGCACCACCGCCGAATTTTTCTCCCTGCGCTACGTGCGCGAATCCGGTCAGTACCTGTCGGTACGCAAGAACGTCGCCGAGCCGCCTCACCTGGGCCATGACGAAGGCGCCATGCTTACCGTGCGTCTCAACGGCGTGGAAGCCTACGCCGCGACCAACGACATTTCCCTTGCCGGCCTGCAAGCCGCCCTTGAGCGCGCTGAACAGCAAGCCCGGTTGATCAAGCCCCACGCCCTGCTCGACCTGCACCAGCAGCCAGTGTCCAGCGACGTCGCCGACTACCTGTCACCCGACCTCGACCAGCCCTTCCCATCCCTGAGCGACTGCTACCAATTGCTCGGCGATGAGTCCGCCGCCGTGCCCAAGGATGAGCGCCTGGTGAGCTGGGAAGTCAGTTTGGGGACCACGCGGGTTGAACAGATCTATCTCAACAGCGCCGGTGCGCAATTGCGTCAGGCCCAGCGCTTCGTGTTCCCCGGCCTGAGTGTGACCGCCTTCGACGGCAACGACAGCCAGACCCGTACCCTGGGCGGTACCAACTTCGGCCAGCAAGGCAGTGCCGGGGTGATCCAGCGTTTTGGCCTGGTGGGCGCCGCCCGCAAGGTGGCCGACGAAGCCCTGCAATTGCTGCTCGCACCGAATACGCCCCACGGCCCGCGTGACCTGCTGCTGATGCCCGACCAGATGATCCTGCAGATCCACGAGTCGATCGGCCATCCGCTGGAGCTGGATCGCATCCTTGGTGACGAGCGCAATTACGCCGGCACCAGTTTTGTGAAAGCCAGCGACTTCGGCCACCTGCAATATGGCTCACCGCTGCTCAACGTCACCTTCGACCCGGACATCCCCGAACAGCTTGCCAGCTACGCTCATGACGATGACGGCACACCTGCCAGCAAGCAATTTCTGATTCGCGAGGGCCTGCTGCTCAGGCCCTTGGGCGGGGCCTTATCGCAATTTCGCGCCAACCTGCCAGGCGTCGCCAACAGCCGCGCTTGCGGCTGGAACCGTGCGCCCATCGACCGCATGGCCAACCTGAATATCGAGCCTGGGGATAAAAGCCTCGCGCAATTGGTGGGCGGCATTGAGAGCGGCATCCTGATGTCGACCAACCGTTCGTGGTCCATCGACGATGCGCGCAACAAGTTCCAGTTCGGCTGCGAGTGGGGCCAGTTGATCGAAAACGGCGAACTCAAGGGCGTGGTGAAGAACCCCAACTACCGCGCGATTTCCGCGCAGTTCTGGCGCAAGCTCAGCGCGGTGGGCGACGCCAGCACCTTCAAGGTCTTGGGCACGCCCAACTGCGGCAAGGGCGAACCCAACCAGGTGATCCGTGTCGGCCATGCGTCGCCGGCCTGTGTATTCAGCAATGTCGATGTGTTTGGGGGAGATGCCTGATGAACCACTTCAAGGCTCTGGTGGATTGGCTCAAGCAGGCGGTCACCGATCAAGAACACTTTCAACTCGGCTACGCGGATGAGGCGTCCGAGTTCGTGCGCTTCAACCACGCGCAGGTACGCCAGGCGGGCCAGGTACAGCAGGCCAGCCTGAACCTCAAGCTGATCAACGATGGGCGCCACGCCGACCTGGGTATCACCCTGTCCGGCGAGGCGCAGCTGGATCGCCAGCGCCTGGCCGACGGCCTGCAACAACTGCGTGAGACCTTGCCGCTGTTGCCGCCTGACCCGTACCTGCTGCTGAACCCCGACGCCTGGCACAGCCATAACGAACAGCTGCGCCCGCTGCCGGAACTGGCCCAGGTGCTGGACGATATCAGCCAGGCCGCCGATGGCGTGGACCTTGTTGGCTTCTACGCCGCCGGCCCGATCAGTCGTGGTTTCGCCAGCTCATCGGGGGCGTTCGGCTGGCACCGGGCTAACAGCTTCAATTTCGACTTCAGCCTGTTCCACGCCAATGGCGAAGCGGTAAAAGCCAGCTACGCCGGGCACACCTGGAACAGCGCCGAATTCGCCGCCCGTTTCCAACAGGCCCGTGAGCAACTGGCGTTTCTCGGTCGCCCGCTCCACACCCTGGCGCCCGGCCAGTACCGCGCCTACCTGGCGCCGGCAGCGCTGGAAGAAATCATCAGCATCATCACCTGGGGTGGTTTTTCAGCCCAGGCCATTGCGAGCAAAGGCAGTTCGTTGCAACGCCTTTACGCGGGTGATCAGTCATTGAGCCCGCTGGTGACGGTAGATGAGCAGATCAGCGGCTCCCTGAGCCAGGCGTTTTCCACTGAAGGCTACCCGCGTGAGGATGTCACCCTGATCAACGCAGGCAAGGCCGAGGGCCAGTTGGTCAACTCGCGCAGCGCCGCCGAATACGGCTTGAACACCAACGGCGCCAGCAGCGACGAGTCGCCCAGCGCCCTGCAAATGGCGGCCGGCAGCCTGGCCCAGGCCGATATTCTCAAGCAGTTGGGCACCGGTCTGTATATCAGCAACCTCTGGTACCTGAACTACTCCGACCTGCCGGCAGCGCGCCTGACCGGCATGACGCGCTTTGCGACCTTCTGGGTGGAAAACGGCGAGATCAAGGCGCCAGTCAGCACCATGCGCTTTGATGACAGTGTCTATCAGTTGCTCGGTTCGCAATTGGAAGCGCTGACCGCTGATCGGGAACTGCTGTTGTCGGCCAGTACCTATGACCAGCGCAACACCGCTTCCAACCTGTTGCCAGGCGCTTTGGTAAAACGCCTGACGCTGACCCTCTAAACATCCAAAACACCTGTGGGAAGGGCTGATTTCAGACGGCTCGGCTTCGGTCCTTCCTACCGTAAATTCTCTTCCTCCCCGTTTGCACGGGCAACCTGTTGTCGCCCGCAAAAAACCTCGCTATAACAGCTAGTGGCATACCGCCACACACTGGAAGTACTGCGATGAACCATGGAAGTTTCGTCATTGAGAAGTTGTACAAGCACTACAACGTTCACGTAGAGCAACTGGGTAACGACCCGCATAGAAAAACCGTACTGATGGTCAATGGCGCGTTGTCCACCACGCGCTCCTTTGCCCGCACCAGCAAATGCCTGGCCGAGCACTTCAATGTGCTGCTGTTCGACTTGCCCTTCTCTGGCTTGTCACGCGAGCACAACACCGAACTCGACCTGGTCACCAAGGACGACGAGGTGCAAATCCTGCGTGCCTTGGTAGCGCGCTTTGCGGTCAACCATCTGGTTTCGGCCTCCTGGGGCGGCATCTCCACGCTGTTGACCCTGGCGCACAACCCGCCCTCCATCGAAAGCTCGGTGGTGATGGCCCTGGCGCCCAACCTCAACCAGGCGATGCTGGAATATGTCGAGCGTGTGCGTGTGCTGATCGAGGCCGATGACAAGTCGGCGGTCGGCCATCTGCTCAACGAAACGGTTGGCAAATACCTGTCGCCGCGCCTCAAGCGCAATAACCATCGACACCTGTCGACCATGGCCACCACCGAATACCGCCAAGCGCGCTTTCATATCCATCAGGTGCTGGGCTTGGGCGATGGCAACTACTTGCCGGCACTGCGGCAGATTGAAACACCGGTGCACTTTCTCAACGGCGCGCTGGACGAATACACGCCGGCCGACGAAGCCCAACTGTTCAAACACTACGTAGGCCGCAGCAGCTTTGCGGTGGCCGAACACACCGGCCATCTGCTGGACCTGGAGTCCCGCGAAGCCGCGCTGGCAGTGCATCGGGCGTTGCTGGATTTCCTGGTGGGCGAGCATGTGACATTGTCAGATATAGACGAACCGCCAGTGGGAAAAGCGGCGACGGATGGCGCATAATCGCCAACACATAGCCTGCTAATTAAAAGGGATCCCATGCCAAATCGTGCCCCTCTCGATGCCAAGACCGCCCGCTGGCTCCCCTGGGTGGTAGCGATTGCCTTCTTCATGCAGTCGCTGGACGGGACGATTCTCAACACCGCGCTGCCAGCCATGGCGCAGGACCTCGCGGAAAACCCGCTGCGCATGCAAGGCGTGGTGATCGCCTACATGCTCACCGTCGCCTTGCTGATTCCGGCGTCGGGCTGGATCGCTGACCGCTTTGGCACCAAGAAGATTTTCTTTGGCGCGATCATGCTGTTCAGCATCGGGTCGCTGCTGTGTGCGCTGTCCAGTAGCTTGAGCATGCTGGTGGGTGCACGGGTGATCCAGGGCCTGGGCGGTGCGCTGATGCTGCCGGTCGGACGGCTGGTGGTACTGCGGGCTTATCCGCGCTCCGAGTTGGTGCGAATCATGGGCTTCATCACCATTCCCGGCCTGCTTGGCCCCTTGCTTGGCCCGACAATGGGCGGCTGGATGGTGCAATACCTGACCTGGCACTGGATCTTCCTGATCAACCTGCCGGTGGGCATGATCGGCTGCTACGCCGTGTGGAAATTCATCCCCGACCTGCGCGGCAGCGAGCGCACGCGCTTCGACGGCCTCGGCTTTCTGCTGTTCGGCGCGGCGATGGTGCTGATCACCATCGCCATGGAAGGCCTAGGCGAACTGCACCTGCCGCATCTGCGCGTGATATTGCTGCTGTTCGGCGGGTTCGCCTGCCTGGCGGCGTACTGGCTGCGCGCCGGGCATATCGATAACCCGCTGTTCTCGCCGGTGCTGTTCAAGACGCGCACCTTTGCCGTGGGGATTCTGGGCAATCTGTTTGCGCGCCTGGGCAGCGGCGCATTGCCGTTCCTGGTACCGCTGCTGCTGCAGGTGGCGCTGGGCTATTCGCCGTCGGAAGCCGGCATGAGCATGTTGCCGCTGGCGGCGGCGGCGATGTTCGCCAAGTCCATCGCACGCCCGCTTATCGAGCGCCTCGGCTACCGCATCGTCCTGACCGGCAACACCCTGGCCCTGGGCCTGATGCTGGCGAGCATGGGCCTGGTCAGCGAACAAACGCCCTACCCGCTGCTGTTGGCCATGCTGGCGGTACTGGGGGCCATCAACTCCCTGCAATTTACCGCCATGAACACCGTCACCCTGATCGACCTCGACGACGCCCAGGCCAGCAGCGGCAACAGCTTGCTGTCGGTAGTGGCGCAGTTGTCCCTGAGCCTGGGCGTGGCCTGTGCCGGTGCATTGCTCGGCGGCTTTACCGCCGAAGCCGGCAATGACGGGGTCAATACCGTGCTGGGCGCCTTCCAACTGACCTTCCTCACCGTGGGCCTCATGGCGATGCTGGCGGCGGCGATCTTCCTGCAACTGTCGCCCAAGGACGGCAAAAGGGTGGTCAGCCGCGAGCACGATATCGAGCACTAACGGGCGTCTCGTCGAGAACTTGCGGGGAAAATCCCACGAGACTGGTACACTGCGCGACATTTTGTTTTGCAGAGCCAGTCCCGTGACTACCATCGCCACCGCTTTTAATACTTTGCCCCTGTCCGCCGCCATGCTGGCTAACCTCGACTCGCTGGGTTACGTCGAGATGACGCAGATCCAGGCGCAAAGCTTGCCGGTGATCCTCAAAGGGCTGGACCTCATTGCCCAGGCCAAGACCGGCAGCGGCAAGACTGCCGCATTCGGCATCGGCCTGCTGAACCCGATCAACCCGCGCTACTTCGGGTGCCAGGCGCTGGTGATGTGCCCGACCCGCGAACTGGCCGACCAGGTCGCCAAGGAAATCCGTCGCCTGGCCCGTGCCGAAGACAACATCAAGGTACTGACCCTGTGCGGCGGCGTGTCCCTCGGCCCACAGATCGCCTCCCTGGAGCACGGCGCCCACGTCATCGTCGGCACCCCGGGCCGCATCCAGCAGCACCTGCGTAAAGGTTCGCTGGTGCTGGACGGCTTGAACACCCTGATCCTCGACGAAGCCGACCGCATGCTCGACATGGGCTTCTACGACGCCATCGAAGACATCATCAGCAAGACCCCACCGCGCCGCCAGACCCTGCTGTTCTCGGCCACTTACCCGGTGAGCATCAAGCAACTGGCCTCCAAGTTCATGCGTGCGCCTCAGCAAGTGAAAGCCGAAGCGTTCCACTCCGACGACCAGATCGAACAACGCTTCTACGAGATCTCCCCGGAAGAGCGCATGGACGCCGTGACCAAGGTGCTGGCGCACTTCCGCCCGGCCTCCTGCGTGGCGTTCTGCTTTACCAAGCAGCAAGTGCAGGAAACCGTCGACCACCTGACCTCCAAAGGCATTTGCGCCGTTGGCCTGCATGGTGACCTGGAACAGCGCGACCGTGACCAGGTACTGGCGATGTTTGCCAACCGCAGCACCTCGGTGCTGGTGGCCACCGACGTCGCCGCCCGTGGCCTGGACATCGACGCACTGGACATGGTGATCAACGTCGAACTGGCCCGCGACTCGGAAATTCACATCCACCGTGTAGGCCGTACCGGCCGTGCCGGTGAGACCGGCATCGCCATCAGCCTGGTAGCGCCGTCCGAAGCCCACCGCGCCCAGGCCATCGAGCAACTGCAGAAGTCGCCGCTGAACTGGGACCAACTGGACAACCTCAAGCCGCAAAGCGGTGGCCCGTTGCTGCCGCAGATGAGCACCCTGTGCATCGCCGCCGGGCGTAAAGACAAGGTGCGCCCAGGCGACATCCTCGGTGCATTGACCGGTGAAGCCGGCATTCCGGGTGCCCAGGTCGGCAAGATCGCTATCTTTGACTTCCAGGCCTTCGTGGCCGTGGAACGCGGCATCGCCAAGCAGGCGTTGCAGCGTTTGAATGACGGTAAGATCAAAGGCCGCTCGCTGCGCGTGCGGATCCTGTAACAACATAGTGACTGCAGGGACCGAATCACTGTGGGAGCTGGCTTGCCCGCGATAGCGACGGTGAATCCACTACCGCCATCGCAGGCAAGCCAGCTCCCACAGTGTTGATTGCATTTCAAATCAATAGTTTTGTGAGGACATGGCTGTGCGCTCGACCGAAGTTGTGATCATTGGCGCCGGCGCCGCAGGCTTGATGTGCGCGCTGACCGCCGCCGGGCGTGGGCGCAAGGTGATGTTGATCGACCACGCCAACAAGGCCGGCAAGAAAATCCTGATGTCCGGTGGCGGCCGCTGCAACTTCACCAACATGTACACCGAGCCGGCCAACTTCCTCTCGCACAACGCGCACTTCTGCAAATCCGCCCTGGCCCGCTATACCCAGTGGGATTTCATCGGGCTGGTGGCCAAACACGGCGTACCGTACCACGAGAAGAAACTCGGCCAACTGTTCTGCGACAACAAGTCCAGCGACATCCTCGGCATGCTGCTCGACGAGTGCATCCAGACCGGCGTGAGCCTGCACCTGGACACCTCCATCGAGGCAATCGCCAAGCTCGAAAGCGGCTATCAACTGCAAACCACCTTGGGTGAGCTGCGCTGTGAATCCCTGGTGATCGCCACTGGCGGCTTGTCGATCCCGACGCTGGGCGCCACCGGTTTCGGCTACCAAGTGGCCAGGCAATTCGGCCATGAACTGCTGCCGACCCGCGCCGGGCTGGTGCCGTTCACCATCACCGACCAGCTCAAGGAGTTGTGCGGCGAGTTGTCCGGCACCTCGGTCGACTGCCTGGTGAGCTGCAACGGCCAGAGCTTTCGCGAGAATATCCTGTTCACCCATCGCGGCCTGAGCGGGCCGGCGATTTTGCAGATTTCCTCGTATTGGCACTCCGGCGACACGGTAGAAATCAACCTGCTGCCCGACCACGACGCCCATGCCTGGCTGCAACAGCAACAGGCCGAACACCCCAACAGCGAATTGAAAACCCTGTTGGGTGAGATCTTCACCAAGAAGATGGCCAACCTGCTGGCCCAAAGCTGGTTCGAATCCAAGCCGATGAAGCAGTACGCCCACGCTGAAATTGCCGATATCGCGCAAAAGCTGGGGAGCTGGCAACTGGTACCGGCCGGCACCGAGGGTTATCGCACCGCCGAGGTAACATTGGGCGGGGTGGATACGCGGGAAGTGTCGTCCAAGACCATGGAATCGCTGAAAAGCCCCGGCCTGTACTTTATCGGCGAAGTGCTGGACGTGACCGGCCACCTGGGCGGGTTCAATTTCCAGTGGGCCTGGGCCTCGGGCTACGCGGCCGCGCAATACGCCTGATGTGCACCTTGAGATGCAATCCCCTGTGGGAGCTGGCTTGCCTGCGATAGCGGCGGTGAATCCCACATCGTTATCGCAGGCAAGCCAGCTCCCACATTGGTTTTGCAGTGATACTGAAAATTTTGCTGTCCGATGTGATCGCTACGCTTGCCGTGGCGTCATTACTGGCTCAATTTAGCGACAACGTCCCGGAAGACTCCAGACTTCATGTCATCGACCTCGTTCAAGCAGTCCATGCGGCGCCTGTGGGCGCTGGATAAATTCAGCTACAGCGTACGGGTGTTCATCGCCCTCACCGGCAGCATGGCGTTGTGTTGGTACCAGGATGAAATGACGCTGCTGATCCCGCTGTTCCTAGGGATTATCGCCAGCGCCCTGGCCGAGACCGATGACAGCTGGCAAGGCCGCCTCAACGCGCTGGCGGTGACACTGGTGTGTTTCAGCATTGCCGCGCTGTCGGTGGAGCTGCTGTTCCCTTACCCCTGGATATTTGCCATCGCCCTGGCCCTGGCCAGTTTCGGCCTGACCATGCTCGGCGCACTGGGCGAACGCTATGGCGCGATTGCTTCGGCCACCTTGATTCTGTCGGTCTACACCATGATCGGCGTGGACCAGCGCGGTGGCGCCGTCACGGATTTCTGGCATGAGCCGCTGCTGCTGGTGGCCGGTGCCGCCTGGTACGGCGCGTTGTCCGTGCTGTGGCAGGCGCTGTTTTCCAACCAGCCGGTGCAGCAGAGCCTGGCGCGATTGTTCCGCGAGCTGGGGCGTTACCTCAAGCTCAAGTCATCGTTGTTCGAACCGATCCGGCAGCTGGACGTGGAAGCGCGGCGCCTGGAGTTGGCCCAGCAAAATGGCCGGGTAGTGGCTGCGCTGAATGCCGCGAAGGAAATCATCCTGCACCGCGTCGGCAATGGGCGACCGGGCTCGAAGGTCAGCCGCTACCTGAAACTGTACTTCCTGGCCCAGGACATCCACGAGCGCGCCAGTTCATCCCACTACCCCTACAACGCCCTCACTGAAGCCTTCTTCCATAGCGATGTGCTGTTTCGCTGCCAGCGCTTGCTGCGCCAGCAAGGCAAGGCCTGCCAGACCCTGGCCGAGTCGATCCAACTGCGCCAACCGTTCATCTATGACGACAGCTTCGCCCAAGCCCTGGGCGACCTCAACGCGTCCCTGGAGCACCTGCGCATCCAGAGCAACCCGGCTTGGCGCGGCCTGCTGCGTTCATTGCGCGCCTTGGCGGCCAACCTGTCCACACTCGACCGCCTGCTGGGCGACGCCAGCAATCCCGATGCCCTGGCGGACGCCACCGACAGTAACCTGCTGGACCGCGCCCCGCGCAACCTCAAGGAAATGTGGACGCGCCTGCGCACCCAACTCACACCCACCTCGCTGCTGTTTCGCCATGCCCTGCGCCTGTCCCTGGCGTTGACCGTCGGCTACGCCACCCTGCACGCTATCCACGCGTCCCAGGGTTACTGGATCATCCTCACCACCCTGTTCGTCTGCCAACCGAGCTACGGCGCCACCCGGCGCAAGCTCGGCCAGCGGATTATCGGCACCGCCATCGGCCTCACCGTGGCCTGGGCGCTATTTGATCTGTTCCCCAACCCGGTGGTGCAGTCGATGTTCGCTATCGCCGCGGGCCTGGTGTTCTTTATCAACCGCACCACCCGCTACACCCTGGCGACGGCGGCGATCACCCTGATGGTGCTGTTCTGCTTCAACCAGGTGGGTGATGGCTACGGGCTGTTCCTGCCACGCCTGTTCGATACCTTGCTCGGCAGCCTGATCGCTGGCCTGGCGGTATTCCTGTTCCTGCCGGACTGGCAAGGCCGGCGCTTGAACAAAGTGCTGGCCAACACCCTGACCTGCAACAGCATCTACCTGCGCCAGATCATGCAGCAATACGCCGCCGGCAAGAGCGACGACCTGGCTTACCGCCTGGCCCGCCGCAACGCGCACAACGCCGACGCCGCGTTGTCCACCACCCTGGCCAATATGCTGATGGAGCCTGGGCACTTTCGTAAGGAAGCCGACGTGGGTTTTCGGTTCCTGGTGCTGTCTCACACCTTGCTCAGCTATTTGTCGGGGTTGGGTGCGCACCGCGATACTCAGTTACCGGCCGACGTGCGCGAGCACTTGATCGAAGGCGCGGGCAACAGCCTGGCGGCGAGCATCGATGAGATTGCCACGGGCCTGGCCAACAAACAGTCGATTGCGATCCAGAGTGATGCCGAGGAAGGGTTGGCGGCAGAGCTGGAGCAAATGCCCGATGAGATCGATGAGGCGCAGCGGTTGGTACAAACGCAGTTGGCGTTGATATGCCGGCAGTTGGGGCCGTTGCGTACGTTGGCGGCGCATCTGATCAAGGATACCGGTGCGGCTTAGACCGCTATCGCAGGCAAGCCAGCTCCCACATTTAACCGAGTTCCAACATAAGAATGCGGGCAAAATGTGGGAGCCCGGCTTGCCCGCGATGAGGCCCGCAAGCACGCTACATCCCATGCGCCTTCATCAAGCGCGCATAACTGCCATCAGCCTTCATCCTGGCAATCTCCCGATCAAAGCTAGCGACAATCTGCGCATGCTCGGGGTTCTTCAAACTGACCAGAATGTGCAGGCTGTTCTCGCTCAACGGCTTGTCCACAAACGCCACCGCATTGCGCACCCGCGGCGACTCCCGAGCCAGGTAATAACGCGCTACGTATTCGTCTTCCAGCGTCAACCGCACCCGCCGCGCAGCGAGCATGCGCACCGCCATGGCGAAGTTGTGCACGGGTACTTTCTGTAGCTGGGTGTCTTGATCGAATGCCGCCGAGTAAGCGTAACCGCGTACCACGGCGATGGTCTCGTCGTGCAGTCGGGCCAGGCTGTGATAAACAATGTCATCGTCGCTGCGCTTGAGAAAGCGCACACGGTTAAGCAGGTACTCAGCAGAAAACTGGCCAAACTGCGTGCGGGCCTCGTCGTACCAGGCGTTGATCAGCACATCGTAGCGCCCATCGCCCACGCCCTTGAGCGCACGGGCCCAGGGCACCTGTTCAAAATCACTGGCGTACCCCGCACGGGCCAGGGCCGTGCTGACGATATCCGTGGCCAAACCGCCATTGATCAAGGTGGCATCGGTGAAGGGCGGCCAGCCATCCGCCACCAGACGCAGACGCTGTGCCAGCACCGGCTGGGCCAGCAGCAGCACTGCGATCAAAGCAACGGCACGAGTCAATCTCGGCATGCTCAAAGTCCTTGGCGGGCAGGCGGTGGCCTGATAACAGTAGCTCATCAATGAGCCTGCATTGCAGATTACACAAAGCAGCCAGCAGCGCACGCACTCAATGATGGCAAATTGACGCCATTCACACATTTGCCAATTTTAGACAGCAGCGCCCGCCGCGCTTACTATCCAGGCACGTCTTTACAAGAGCACACATCATGACGGTTGATTGGATTTGCAAACATCACGACGACTTGGGCAAGGACCAGCTGTATGCCGTCCTGCGTTTGCGCAGCGAGGTATTCGTCGTCGAGCAGAAATGCGCGTATCAGGACATCGACGGGCAGGACCTGGCGGGTGACACCCATCACCTGATGGCCTGGCAAGATAATGAGCTATTGGCTTACCTGCGCCTGCTGGACCCGGAATCCCAGGGCGGCGATGTGGTGATTGGTCGCGTCATCGTTTCGCCAGCGGCACGGGGCACCGGGCTGGGGCATCAAATGATGGAGGAGGCGCTTGAGCGTATTGAGGATATCTGGCCGCAAACGCCGATTTTTCTCTCGGCCCAGGCGCATTTGCAGGGGTATTACGGACGATATGGGTTTGTGGTGGCGGGTGAGGAATACCTGGAAGATGATATTCCACATATTGGTATGCGGCGCATCTGAGGGCGCCATCGCAGGCAAGCCAGCTCCCACATTGGACGGTGGGAGCCGGGCTTGCCCGCGATAGCGTCAGTCCTGCCAAAGCCGACCTTCAGGGATAGCCCAACACCTGCTTGATCGACGCCAGATTAGCCTCGATCCACCCCCGATCAATCGCTCCCCAGTCCCGAATCCGATAGCGCCCGGCATGGTGACGCGCACCGTCCTCCTGCTCGAACTCACACACAATATCCAGGTCGGCCAACGCCGCAATGGTGTCCTGGGCGGTACGCCGAGGCATGCCGGTGGCCTCGGTCAGCGCCGGGACGCTGCTGGCCAGTTGGCTGTCGATCAAGTACGCCACGTACAGGCGGCGGTAGAAGCTGCTTTTGGTCTTGCTCACATCCATGGTCAGTCGCCTTGGGGTTAGGGCTTGCCCTGCAAATCGCGCCAGGTGAGGTACACACGCAGGTCGAATTCCACCTGATGGTAGCCCGGCATCATGTATTGGCAGAGTTTATAGAACGCCTTGTTGTGGTCCGATTCCTTGAAGTGCGCCAGCTCGTGCACCACGATCATGCGCAGAAACTCCGGGGCCACCTCCTTGAACAGCGAAGCGATGCGGATCTCTTTCTTGGATTTGAGATTACCGCCCTGCACCCGGGAAATCGTGGTGTGTAAACCCAAGGCACGATGGGTCAGGTCCAGGCGGTTGTCGAACAGCACTTTGTCGATAGACGGCGCGTTACGCAGGTGCTCCTGCTTCAAGGCCAGGGCATAGGCGTACAGGGCCTTGTCGCTCTGCACCGCATGGCGTTCGGGGTAACGCTGGTCCAGGTAAGCCCCCAACTGGTCCTTGGCGATCAGTTGGCGCACTTGCTCCTGGAGCGCGGCGGGGTATGCCTGGAGGTATTTCAACGCGGTCATGGGCTCTGCAACGCAATTGGGACGGGCGCCAGTGTAGCGAATTCAAAGCGCGCGAGGGTACGACCAGCCGGCAACGTCCTCGGCCATCAACGGCAGCGCCGCCCACGGCCCCTGGATATGGGCACAGCCATTGGCCTTGAGCCACTGGGTTTGCTCAAGGGTTTCCACGCCTTCGGCGATCACCAGCACACCAAAATGCTCACACAGTTGGATGATGCTGCGCGCCATCGCCGCATCCCGCACCGAGCCAGGCAGGCGCGCCACCAGTTGAGGGTCGAGCTTGAGGGTGTCGAACGCCAAGTCGCGCAAATGGGCCAGGGAGCACTGGCCGCAGCCAAAATCGTCCAGGGCAATCCGCACCCCGATCCGGCGCAGTAACTGGAGTTGCTTGGTGGACTCGGCGAGATTGCTCATCAAGCAGTCTTCGCCGATTTCCACCTCCAGTTGTCGCGCCTGTAACCCATGTCGCTCCAGCATCTGCTGCAGTTGGTTGGCCAGGTTGGGCATGTTGAACTGGCTGCTGCTCAGGCTCACGCTCAACACCAGTTCGGGGTCGAAGGTGGCTTGCCAGGCCTGGCGCTGGGCGGCGACTTGCTGGTAGATCCAGGCACTCAACTGGTTGATCAACCGCGCCTCTTCCAGCAGTGGCAAGAACAGGCCCGGCGGCACATCGCCGACGCTGGGATGCTGCCAGCGCAACAGCGCTTCGACGCCGCGCAAACGCCCGTCTTCCAGACAGACCTGAGGCTGGTACACCAAGGTGAAATCCTTGTTGGCGATGGCGGTACGTACACTGTCTTCCAGCATCAACCGCGAGCGGGCGCGGCCGTTCATTTCCTGGTCGTAGTAACGATACTGCTGACGGCCGGCGCGCTTGGCTTCGTACATGGCAATGTCCGCGGCCCGTAGCAGGCCGCTCAAGTCCGAGCCGCAATCCGGGAACGTCGCGATGCCAATACTGACCCCAAGCATCACCTCCAGACCATCGACCTGCTGGCACACCGATACCCGCTCGATGAGCTTTTCCGCGATCTTCGCGGCCTGCTCGGGAAACTCCAGCTCCAGCAACGCGGTGAATTCATCCCCGCCCATGCGCCCGAGAATGTCGTAGGAACGCAGGCATGCTTGCATCTGCTCCGAAACCCAACGCAGCACGCGATCCCCGGCGTCATGGCCCAGCGTATCGTTGACCCGCTTGAAACCATCCAGGTCCAGGTACAGCAATACCAGCGCCTGCTCGCTACGTTCGCTGCGCAGCAACGTATTCTCCATCGCCTGATGGAAACCGCGCCGGTTCAGCAGCCCGGTCAGCGGGTCGGTCACGGCCTGGAATTCCAGTTGCTGATGCAGGTGACGCACTTCAGACATGTCCAGCACCGTCACCACCATTGCCTTCTGCTCCGCAGGCAAAGGCGCGCAGGACAACGCTACCGGCACCTGCTGGCCCCGACCGGTGCGCAAAATGGCATCGTGTTGGCGCCACGTCTCGCCCCTGCGATACGCCTCGTACATGGGAAAGCCCAACCAGGCTGGCACATGGGGCTTTTGCAGGAAACTGAGGAAACTTTCGCCCTGCAACTCAGCCATCGTTGCATTCAACAGCCGGGAAATGGCCGGGTTGGCATACTCGATCACACTGTTTTCGCTCACCACCAGAATGCCCTCGGCGGCGTTATCCAGCACCGAGGCATTAAAAGCGCGGGCCAATTCCAGGTCATGGCTCAGGCGCTGCAAGGCACGGCGATTGCGCTGGTGTTCGAGCAACGCCTGCACCTTGGGCTTGAGGATGTGCGAGTCAAAGGGCTTGAACAGGTAGTCGATCGCCCCACTGGCGTAGCCTTCCAGCACCGCGTCGGGCGAATGGGCGGTGGCCGTCAGAAAGATAATCGGCGTCATGCGCGTACGCTGGCTGCCACGCATCAGGCGCGCCACCTCGAAACCGTCCATGCCCGGCATGCGCACGTCCAGCAGCACCAGGTCGACCTCGTGGGCCAGCAGTAACTCCAAGGCTTCCAGGCCAGACGCGGCGGTTATTACCCGCCAGTCGTCACGCTGCAACAGCGCACGCATGCTGACGAGGTTTTCCGGGTAGTCATCGACCACCAACAGAACCGAAATTGCATCGTCGTGTTGTGGAGCGCCATCCATGCTACGTCTCTTCCTTAGGGAGCTGCACCGGTCACTTTTGCTACCAAGGCCGGATAAACACTGAGGGCTCACTCTAGCCGCGCGGCCAAAAAAGCAGAAGTGACGTGGGTGCCCTCATTGTGCCAAAGGCCAGGAAGCCGACTAACGGTAAGGCCCTGTAGCCCGCGGTTCACGGGCAACATGGCTTTTTGACATTTAGCTGACGCCAATAAATTGCCAGCAATTGTTTAACAATCTCACCCGCACCGCCTATAAAGAACCTGGAAGGCCCTTTGGGCCAATGCCTACACCCTCTGTAAAAAGGCCAACACCATGATCGACCTTTCCACCTGGAACCTGAGCATTCCGGTCGGCTCCCCACCCACGACCATTGAAACGCCAAGGCTGCTGAGCGGCTTCAACGATCAATACTTCCAGGCCGAAGGCAGCGACGTGCAGTTCTGGACACCTGTGACGGGCTCGCGCACCGAAAACGCCATCTACCCACGCAGCGAACTGCGCGAAACCTACGCCGACGGCCGCCTGCGTAACTGGACCTACCCCGAGGCCGACAACTTCCTGCGCGCCACCCTCACCGTCAACCAGGTGCCCTCCTCCGGCAAGATCGTGATCGGCCAGATCCACGCCTACGACAGCCAGAAACCGTTGATCAAGCTGGAGTACCAATTCAAGGAGAAAACCCAGACCGGCAACATCGTCGCCAAAGTGCGCATGCGCCCGGACGAGGCCGAAAGCCAGGTGATCATCGTCGCCTCCAATGTGCCACTGCAGAAGAGCTTCACCTACGTGATCAACCTCAACAAAGCCGGGCTGCTGAGCGTGTATGCCGCTGACAGTGAGTGGAATGAACGGATTGGCGCGGCCTGGGGCGACAAGCCGTTGTACTTCAAGGCGGGGGTGTATGTGCAGGACAATACGGGCGACACCAATGAGGGTGCGCGGGTGACGTTTGCGAAATTGGATATTGATCACGAGTGAATCGCCCCGTGATGCACAGGATTTTTCCCAGATAAACCCAAAGTCTTAAACACACCGTTGCACCCTGTGGGAGCCGGGCTTGCCCGCGATGGCGGCGTATCAGCCAATATCCTCGGCGCCTGACACACTGCCATCGCGGGCAAGCCCGGCTCCCACATTGACCGTGCGTCGGCTCAAGGTCCGGGGTGGATGCTACAGCACCGTTGCGACAAGCCAAAGAACACCGTGGTTTCGGCGCTTCATCTGCAAGTTGATTAAATGGTGTCCATAAAAAAGCCCGCATCGCTGCGGGCTTTTATTAACACTTGAGGCTCAGTTCACCTTAGCGTTCAACTCACCTTTCAAATACCGCTGGTACATCGCTTCCAACGAGATCGGCTTGATCTTCGAAGCATTACCCGCAGTACCAAAGGCTTCATAACGCGCAATACACACATCACGCATCGCCGTCACAGTGGCGCCGAAGAATTTACGTGGGTCGAACTCGCTCGGGTTGGTCGCCATCAGGCGACGCATCGCACCGGTGGATGCCAGGCGCAGGTCGGTGTCGATGTTGACCTTGCGCACGCCGTACTTGATGCCTTCGACAATTTCTTCAACCGGTACGCCGTAGGTTTCTTTGATGTCGCCGCCGTACTGGTTGATGATCGCCAGCCACTCTTGCGGTACCGAGGAAGAACCGTGCATCACCAGGTGGGTGTTAGGGATGCGCTTATGGATTTCCTTGATGCGGTCGATGGCCAGCACGTCGCCAGTAGGTGGCTTGGTGAACTTGTAGGCGCCGTGGCTGGTGCCAATGGCGATAGCCAGGGCGTCGACCTGGGTCTTCTTGACGAAGTCGGCGGCTTCTTCCGGGTCGGTCAGCATCTGGCTATGGTCCAGCACGCCTTCGGCGCCGATGCCGTCTTCTTCGCCGGCCATGCCAGTTTCAAGCGAACCCAGGCAGCCCAGCTCGCCTTCAACCGAAACGCCGCAGGCGTGCGCCATGGCCACGGTTTGTTGGGTGACGCGTACGTTGTATTCGTAGTCGGTTGGGGTTTTGCCGTCTTCGCCGAGGGAACCGTCCATCATCACCGAGCTGAAGCCCAGTTGGATCGAGCGCTGGCACACGTCAGGGCTGGTGCCGTGGTCCTGGTGCATGCACACCGGGATGTGCGGGAATTCTTCGATGGCGGCGAGGATCAGGTGACGCAGGAACGGGGCGCCAGCGTATTTGCGCGCACCGGCCGAAGCCTGGACGATCACTGGAGAGTCGGTCTTGTCAGCGGCTTCCATGATGGCGCGCATCTGCTCAAGGTTGTTGACGTTAAAGGCTGGGACGCCGTAGCCGAACTCGGCTGCGTGGTCCAGCATTTGACGCATGCTGATAAGTGCCATTGTGTTGTCTCTCCCGGTCGAGGGTCGTTAATCGTGCAAGCCTGCCGTAGCGGCGGCTGCTATTCAAGTTATTGCAGATCAAGGGGTTGAGCTTGAGCTGCTGAATCGTTATTGCTGCTGGGTTCAGTTGGCTTTGCAGCCGCGCCCAATCAAATCATCCGTCGCTACCCAGTACACCAGGCCTTCCTCACCTTTGGTGTGAAACGCCAACTGGTCGTCGCTGTACAGCACGCCGGAGGCGGCTACCTCTTGCTTGAGACGGTAAACCTGGTCCGAACCGCCGAGGCGTACATCCACTTCGGAGCGGGCCTGGTTGGCAAAGCGCCAGTTGACCTCGGCTTTGCTGTCGCAGGTCCAGGTGGTCCATTTGTCGGCTGGCTCTGCCTTGTCGAACAGGTTCATGCTACTGCAGCCGGCCAACAGGGCCAGGGCTGCCAGGGCGAAAACGCCTTTCATTGCCAATCCTCGCAGGGCGACCTGGGGCCGCCGTTGCTATCGGTTAGTGGATCAGACCCGTCATGGGCAACCCTGTTCCTGACCGTTGGGCGCGGAGTCGTATTTCTCCAGCCGTTCGTTGCCGATGCGCTTGTTGATCACCGGCATGGTCTCGGCTTGCCAGTCAGCCTGGTAACAGCTTTTTCTCAACGGTGCCTTGGCGTTATCCGCCTCGGGCGCCGCGCTGGGTGTGCTGCCGCAGCCGGCCAACAGGCCCGCTGCGATCACCAGTGCCAACGACTTGATCATGGGAACGCTCCTTTTCCTGATCACGCGAGCCTTAACCTTTGGCTCGGGTTTCCAGCACTTCCACAGCGGGCAACACCTTGCCCTCGACGAACTCGAGGAAAGCGCCGCCACCGGTAGAAATGTAGGAGATCTGATCAGCCACACCATATTTATCGATAGCCGCCAGGGTATCGCCACCGCCAGCGATGGAGAACGCCGAGCTTTCAGCGATCGCGTTAGCCAGCACTTTGGTGCCGTTGCCAAATTGGTCGAACTCGAATACGCCCACCGGGCCATTCCACAGGATAGTCTGGGATGCCTTGAGCAGCTCGGCGAAGTTGGCCGCCGTTTGCGGGCCGATGTCCAGGATCATGTCGTCGTCGGCCACGTCAGCGATAAGCTTGACGGTCGCCGCGGCGCTTTCCGCGAATTCCTTGGCAACCACCACGTCCACCGGCAACGGCACGCTGACCTTTGCAGCGATGGCGCGGGCGGTGTCGAGCAGGTCTGGCTCGTACAGGGATTTGCCCACCGGGTGGCCGGCAGCGGCCAGGAAGGTATTGGCAATGCCGCCGCCGACGATCAGTTGGTTGCAGATCTGGCTCAGGCTGTTGAGCACGTCCAGCTTGGTGGAGACCTTGGAGCCGGCAACAATGGCCGCCATCGGTTGGGCCGGAGCGCCCAGGGCCTTGCCCAGCGCATCCAGCTCGGCAGCCAACAACGGGCCTGCCGCGGCGACCTTGGCGAACTTGGCCACGCCGTGGGTCGAACCTTCGGCGCGGTGGGCGGTGCCGAACGCGTCCATCACAAACACGTCGCACAGGGCGGCGTATTGCTGGGCCAGTTCGTCGCTGTTCTTTTTCTCGCCCTTGTTGAAGCGCACGTTTTCGAACAACACGATATCGCCGGCTTTCACGTCCACGCCGCCCAGGTAGTCTGCGACCAATGGCACGTCACGGCCCAGGGCCTTGCTCAGGTATTCGGCGACCGGCTTGAGGCTGTTTTCGGCGGAGAACTCACCTTCGGTCGGGCGACCCAGGTGGGAGCAGACCATCACGGCCGCGCCTTTTTCCAGGGCCAGCTTGATGGTCGGCAGCGAGGCCAGGATTCGCGCATCGCTGGTGACAACACCGTCCTTGACGGGGACGTTGAGGTCTTCGCGGATCAGTACGCGCTTACCTTGCAGATCGAGGTCGGTCATCTTCAACACGGTCATGGGTCGCAGTTCCTGAATTACTGTTGAGGTTGTTTAGAAGCGATGTGCAGATAGTGTTCGGCAACATCCAGCATGCGGTTGGCAAAGCCCCATTCGTTGTCGAACCAGGCCAGGATGTTCACCAGCCTGGGGCCGGAAACGCGGGTCTGGCTGGCATCGACAATCGCCGAATGCGGGTCATGGTTGAAATCGCAACTGGCGTGGGGCAACTCGGTGTAGGCCAGCAGACCTTTGAGCGGGCCGCTGGTGGCGGCGTCGCGCAGGATTCGGTTGACCTCGGCCGCGTCAGTGTCACTGACGGTTTGCATGGTGATATCCAGGCAAGACACATTCACCGTCGGCACGCGTACGGCTTTGGCCTGGATTCGCCCGGCAAGTTCCGGCAGCAGTCGCTCGATGCCGCGCGCCAGGCCGGTGGACACCGGAATCACTGACTGAAACGCCGAACGCGTGCGGCGCAGGTCTTCGTGGTGATAGGCGTCGATGACCGGCTGGTCGTTCATCGCCGAGTGAATCGTGGTGATCGACACGTAATCCAGGCCGATCGCCTGGTCCAGCAGGCGTAACAACGGCACGCTGCAGTTGGTGGTACATGACGCGTTGGACACCAGCAGCTCATCGCCGCTCAGGCAATCCTGGTTGATGCCGTAGACGATGGTCGCGTCGACATCCGCCTCGCTGGCCATCGGCTGGGAAAACAGCACACGCGGTGCGCCGGCGTCGAGAAAACGCTGGCCATCGGCACGGGTGTGATAAACACCGGAGCATTCCAGCACCAGGTCGACGCCCAGTGCTTTCCAGTCGATGCCTTCGGGGGTGGCACTGCGCAACACTTGCACGCAGTTGCCATTGATATGCAGACAATCGCCTTCAACCCGCACTTCGCCAGGGAAGCGGCCGTGGGTGGAGTCAAAGCGTGTCAGGTATTCGATGCTGGCCATGTCGGCCAAATCATTGATCGCGACAATTTCAAACCCGGCCGCCGCCCCTCGCTCGAACAGAGCACGCAAGACGCAACGACCAATGCGGCCGTAGCCGTTGAGTGCAACTTTGTAGGGACGCGGTTGGGGCATGGGGTTCTCGATCAAGGTTAGTTCAGTGATGAATGTACTGGCGCCATCGCGGGCAAGCCCGCTCCCACAGTGGACCGTGATCCAAATGTGGGAGCGGGCTTGCCCGCGATGGCGCCAGTACAGACAACGCAGACTGACTTAGTCTTCCAGCAACTCTTCAGCCTGACCCAGGATGTTTTCCAGGGTGAAACCGAACTCTTCGAACAACGCTGGCGCCGGTGCCGACTCACCGTAGGTGGTCATGCCGATCACACGGCCTTCCAGGCCCACGTACTTGTACCAGTAGTCGGCGTGAGCCGCTTCGATGGCGATACGCGCACTGACCTGCAACGGCAACACCGATTGCTTGTAGCCGGCGTCCTGGGCTTCGAACACGCTGGTGCACGGCATGGATACAACGCGAACGTTGCGGCCTTGCTCGGTCAGCTTGTCGTACGCCTGAACGGTCAGGCCCACTTCGGAACCGGTGGAGATCAGGATCAGCTCCGGCTCGCCGATGCAGTCCTTGAGCACATAACCGCCACGGCTGATGTCGGCGATCTGCGCGTCGGTACGCACCTGGTGCTGCAGGTTCTGACGCGAGAAGATCAGCGCCGAAGGGCCGTCCTTGCGCTCGATGGCGTGCTTCCAGGCCACGGCGGATTCCACGGCGTCGGCCGGGCGCCAGCAATCCAGGTTCGGCGTAGTGCGCAGGCTGGTCAGTTGCTCGACCGGCTGGTGCGTCGGGCCGTCTTCGCCCAGGCCGATGGAGTCGTGGGTGTAGACGTGGATCACGCGCTTCTTCATCAGCGCCGCCATACGTACGGCGTTACGTGCGTATTCCATGAACATCAGGAAGGTCGCGCCGTATGGCACCAGGCCGCCGTGCAGGGACACGCCGTTCATGATGGCGCTCATGCCGAACTCGCGCACGCCGTAGTACATGTAGTTGCCGCTGGCGTCTTCGGCCGAGACACCTTTGCAACCCTTCCACAGGGTCAGGTTGGAACCGGCCAGGTCAGCCGAACCGCCGAGGAACTCAGGCAGCAACGGGCCAAAGGCGTTCAGGGTGTTCTGGCTGGCTTTACGGCTGGCGATGGTCTCGCCCTTGGCCGCGACTTCAGCGATGTAGGCCGAGGCCTTTTCCGAGAAGTCGGCAGGCAGGTCACCGGCCAGGCGGCGTACCAGCTCGTTGGCCAATTCAGGGAATTCGGCGGAGTACGCAGCGAAACGCTGGTCCCACTCGGATTCAGCCGCCAGGCCTTTTTCCTTGGCATCCCATTCGGCGTAGATGTCGGCCGGGATTTCGAACGGGCCGTGGTTCCACTTCAGCGCTTCGCGGGTCAGGGCGATTTCCGCGTCACCCAGTGGGGCGCCGTGGCAGTCTTCTTTACCTTGCTTGTTCGGCGAGCCGAAACCGATGGTGGTCTTGCAGCAGATCAGGGTTGGTTGCGCGCTCTTGCGAGCGGTGTCGATGGCCGTCTTGATCTCTTCCGGATCGTGGCCGTCGACGTTGCGGATCACTTGCCAGTTGTAGGCTTCGAAACGCTTGGGCGTGTCGTCGGTGAACCAGCCTTCGACTTCGCCGTCGATGGAGATGCCGTTGTCATCGTAGAAGGCAATCAGCTTGCCCAGGCCCAGGGTACCGGCCAGGGAGGCGACTTCATGGGAAATGCCTTCCATCATGCAGCCATCACCCAGGAATACATAGGTGTGGTGGTCAACGATGTCGTGGCCAGGGCGGTTGAACTGCGCGCCCAGGACTTTTTCCGCCAGGGCGAAACCAACCGCATTGGCCAGGCCTTGGCCCAAGGGACCGGTGGTGGTCTCAACGCCCGGGGTGTAGCCGAATTCCGGGTGGCCCGGGGTGCGGCTGTGCAGCTGACGGAAGCTCTTGAGGTCGTCGATGGTGACATCGTAGCCGGTCAGGTGCAGCAGCGAATAAATCAGCATCGAGCCGTGGCCGTTGGACAGCACGAAGCGGTCACGGTCGGCGAACGACGGGTTGCTCGGGTTGTGTTTCAGGTAGTCACGCCAAAGTACCTCGGCGATATCCGCCATGCCCATCGGGGCACCGGGATGGCCGCTGTTGGCTTTTTGCACGGCATCCATGCTGAGGGCACGAATGGCGTTGGCACGCTCACGACGGCTGGGCATCGCTGATCTCCTGGAGTTTGCTGAAAAGAAACGGAAAAAAGGACCGGCATTTTCCCTCAGCCACCGCCTGCGGGCAATGACAGATAGTCACTTGAGGGCGTTTTTCCTGTGCTTTGGGCATCAATCCCTTGCAGAAACCTTTAACCGGTTCGTCTAAAGGTTATAGCGACGGCTTATAACCGCCACTTATCGTTCAATATCAAAACTTTTTGATATTGGCCTTGCGAGGATCTACACCCGTCACTAGACTGCTGGCCTTATGAACCTACCCGTGCCCTCCCTGCGTCCTGACGACGGCGATGAACTGGCTGCCTTGTGCAAGGCCGCTGGCGATCCGTTGCGCTTGAACGTACTGCGCGCACTGGCCAACGATTCTTTCGGGGTACTGGAGCTGGCGCAGATCTTTGCCATCGGCCAGTCCGGCATGAGCCACCATTTGAAGGTGCTGGCCCAGGCCGACCTGGTGGCCACCCGTCGCGAAGGTAATGCGATTTTCTACCGGCGTGCACTGCCCCATACCGAACTGCTTGGCGGCAAATTGCACGCTGCCCTGCTCGAAGAAGTGGATAACTTGTGCCTGCCCGGCGATGTGCAATCGCGTATCGGCCAGGTGCACGGGCAACGCGCCGCCGCCAGCCAGGATTTTTTCTCACGGGTGGCCGATAAGTTTCGCGCCCAGCAGGATCTGATCGCCGGCTTGGCCCAGTACCGCGAAAGCGTACTGGCGCTGCTGGACAAGCTGAGCTTCAGTGAAGAGGCCACGGCCTTGGAAGTCGGCCCTGGCGACGGCGGTTTCCTGCCCGAACTGGCGCGTCGCTTCGAGCAGGTCACCGCGCTGGATAACAGCCCGGCGATGCTTGAACTGGCGCGCCAACTCTGTGAGCGCGAAGCCTTGGGCAATGTGCGCCTACAGTTGGCCGACGCCCTGAGTGACACCGGCCTGCGAGCCGATTGCGTGGTGCTGAACATGGTCTTGCACCATTTCGCCGCACCGGCAGAAGCTCTCAAGCAAATGGCCGGGTTGCTGCACCCCGGCGGTAGCCTGCTGGTTACGGATTTATGCAGCCACAACCAGAATTGGGCCAAGGAGGCCTGCGGTGATCTCTGGCTGGGTTTTGAACAGGACGATCTGGCCCGTTGGGCCACCGCTGCGGGACTCGTTCCCGGGGAAAGCCTCTATGTAGGTTTACGTAATGGTTTCCAGATTCAGGTCCGCCATTTTCAGCGACCGGCTGGCGACACTCACCATCGGTAAATATCAGGAAAACATCGAGATGAGCGAATACTCCCTTTTCACCTCCGAGTCCGTGTCTGAAGGGCATCCGGACAAAATCGCCGACCAGATTTCTGACGCGGTGCTGGACGCTATCATCGCTGAAGACAAGTTCGCCCGTGTGGCGTGCGAGACGCTGGTGAAAACGGGCGTGGCGATCATCGCCGGCGAAGTTACCACCACTGCCTGGGTCGACCTGGAGCAGATCGTGCGTGACGTGATCACCGACATTGGCTACAACAGCTCCGACGTCGGCTTTGACGGCGCAACCTGCGGCGTGATGAACATCATCGGCAAGCAGTCCCCGGACATCAACCAGGGCGTTGACCGGGCCAAGCCTGAAGACCAGGGCGCCGGCGACCAGGGCCTGATGTTCGGCTACGCCAGCAACGAAACCGACGTACTGATGCCCGCGCCGATCACCTTTTCGCACCATCTGGTACAACGCCAGGCCGAGGCGCGTAAATCCGGCGTACTGCCATGGCTGCGCCCTGACGCCAAGTCCCAGGTGACCTGCCGCTACGAAGGCGGCAAAGTCGTGGGCATCGACGCCGTCGTACTGTCGACCCAGCACAACCCGGACGTGTCCTACGCCGACCTGCGTGAAGGCGTGATGGAACTGATCGTCAAGCATGTGTTGCCTGCCGAACTGCTGACCAAGGACACCCAGTTCCACATTAACCCGACCGGCCAGTTCATCATCGGTGGCCCCGTGGGCGACTGCGGCCTGACCGGCCGCAAGATCATCGTCGACAGCTACGGCGGCATGGCCCGTCACGGCGGTGGTGCATTCTCCGGCAAGGACCCTTCCAAGGTTGACCGCTCTGCGGCTTACGCCGGTCGTTATGTGGCCAAGAACATCGTGGCTGCCGGCCTGGCCGAGCGCTGCGAAATCCAGGTTTCCTACGCCATTGGCGTGGCCCAGCCTACGTCGATCTCGCTGAACACCTTCGGCACCGGCAAGATCAGCGATGACAAGATCGTCAAGCTGGTGCGTGAGATCTTCGACCTGCGCCCTTACGCAATCACCACCATGCTCGACCTGCTGCACCCGATGTACCAGGAAACCGCAGCCTACGGTCACTTCGGCCGCACCCCTGCGCAGAAGACTGTGGGTGATGACACCTTCAGCACCTTCACCTGGGAAAAAACCGACCGCGCCAACGACCTGCGTACCGCCGCCGGCCTGTAATCGTTCGCGGCAAATAGAGCCCCGCCAGGTCTGCCTGGCGGGGCTTTTTGTTGCCTGCAGGACCACTTCGGGCTTTTTTGGATCCAAGACTTGCAGGCCAAATGATGGCCCACTAGAATCCGCGCCCTCTCGGGCCCTTCACCTTATTTGGATATTGCACTGCGCCCGCCCGGGATGGATAAGCGCGCAGGCAATCGAACATTGAGGTTTTCATGCGCATTTCCACGCTCGCCCCTGCCGCCCTTCTGCTCAGCCTGTTCACCCTGTCGGCCCAGGCCGCTGACCTGAACGCTCTGAGCGGCGCCCTGAGTGCCCAGCTCGGTGGTGGCAATGCCGGCGACTGCCAGCAGCAACCCAAAGACCTGCAAGCCAAGATCGACGCGGCCAATGCCAAGAACGATCTGCTGAAAGTGCGGGCGTATGAGGCTGCGCTGGAGCAGGTCAACAAAGCTTGCAACAAACTCGCCGACAGCCAGGCAAAAGTAGACGCCAAGCAGCAAAAGCAGCAGGCCAAGGCGGAAAACAATGATGCTGTGAAGGCCTTGGGCGGCCTGTTCAAGTAAACAGAAATACCCGGTAAAAAGCCCCGCTCGGTCGGGGCTTTTTTGTGGGCGCGTGGATCACTTAGGCTGGGCCCCCTTTTCGAGCAAGGATGCTCACGATGCACGTATTACTGGCTGTTCTCATAAGCGCCGTACCCGCCTGGGCCTGGGCCGAAACCTGCCCCGATGACGTTCACTCACAGCTGGAAACTCTGTCCGGGCAAATCCAGCAGTGGGACGACAGCTACCATCGACAGGGCCAAGCCCTGATCAGCGATGAGCTCTACGACCAAGCCCGCAGACGCCTGGCGCATTGGCAGGAGTGCACCCGCGAGCAGACACCCAAGCCTGATAACCCGCTGGCCAGTGCGCGCGGTACCTTACCTCACCCGGTTGCGCACACGGGCCTGCAAAAGCTGCCGAGCGAGCCCGCCGTCAGTGACTGGCTCAGCACTCGACAGGATGTCTGGGTCCAACCCAAGGTCGATGGCGTTGCGGTGACACTGGTGTATCGCCAGGGCCGCTTGCATCAGCTCATCAGTCGGGGCGACGGCCTGCTGGGCCACGATTGGTCAGCCTCCGCCGCCAAGATCCCCGGCATCGTCCAACAGTTGCCCGACGCCGTTGATGTGGTGCTGCAAGGCGAACTCTATTGGCGCCTCAACCACCATGTGCAATCGCTCAAGGGCGGGCTCAATGCGCGCAGCAAAGTGGCTGGCCTGATGAACCGTCGTCAGTTGAGCGATGCCGAGGCTGCCGGGATCGGCCTGTTCATCTGGGCGTGGCCCGACGGCCCGACGGATTTCACCGAACACCTGGCCACTTTGGCGCGCTGGGGCTTCACCGATAGCCAACAGTACAGCCAACCCGTGGGCACCATCAGCGAAGCTGCGCATTGGCGCACGCACTGGTACAACGCACCACTACCCTTCGCCAGCGACGGCGTGGTGCTGCACCAGGGTGCGCGAGCGCCCGCCGAGCGCTGGCAAGCCAGTGCGCCCTACTGGTCGGTTGCCTGGAAGTACCCGGCTATCAAGGCACTGGCCCTGGTGCGCAAGGTCGAGTTCAGGGTCGGACGTACCGGGCGTATTACACCTATTCTCGAATTGGAGCCCGTACGGCTGGATGATCGGCAGATCAGCCGAGTGAGCGTCGGCTCCCTGAAACGCTGGCAAACCCTGGATATCCGCCCTGGCGATCATGTGTCGATCAGCCTGGCGGGCCAGGTCATACCGCGACTGGACAAGGTGATCCTGCGCAACGAGACACGCGTGGACATGCAGGTACCCGACCCTCAAGACTTTCATGCCTTGAGCTGCTGGCAACTGGACCCTGGCTGCGAAGACCAACTGCTCGCCCGCCTCACCTGGCTGAGCGGTAAACACGGCCTGGCCTTGCCCCACATGGGGCGCGAAACCTGGAACGTATTGATCCAGGCCGGTCTAATCGCAGGCTTTCTCGATTGGTTGACACTTGATGCGGCCGAGCTTGCTACCATTGAGGGCTTAGGCGAACGTACCCGTGCGCGGGTGCTCGACAGTATTCAAAGCGCCCGGCAACGCCCTTTTTCACTATGGCTCAAGGCCTTGGGCGTGCCGCCGGCGGCGCGCAACAACCTGGAAGGAGACTGGCAGACGCTGGTCGCCAAAGACACTCAAGCCTGGCTGGCCTCAGATGGCATCGGCCCGGGACGCGCGGCGCAACTCAGCGCTTTTTTTCGCGACCCGCAGGTACAAGCCTTGGCTGAAACATTACGCGGAGCCGGGATAGATGGGTTTTGATCCCCTCCGCCACCTGATTGCGAACCTGGAGCCTTATATGAAATTTCTCGCCCCCTTTGCCTTGCTGACCTTCGCGAGCTTCATGGCCACGCCGCTGTTGGCCGCCGAAGACGCACAACCCCTCACCGGCTGCGCCGCCAAGCGCCAGGCCATCAGCAGCCAGATCGAACAAGCCAAGGCCCACGGCAACAGCGCGCAACAGGCTGGCCTGGAAAAAGCCCTGGCCGAAGTTACCGCCCACTGCACCGATGCCGGCTTGAAGAAAGAACGTGAAAACAAGGTGCTCGACGCCAAGCACGAAGTCAGCCGCCGTCAGGCCGACCTCGACAAGGCCATGAAAAAAGGCGACCCGGACAAGATCAACAAGCGCAAGGAGAAGCTGGCCGACTCGCGTAAAGAGCTGCAGGACGCAGTGGAAGAACTCGACCAGTAAAACCGATCAATGATCGCGGAACTGTTTATGGCAGGCGCTACAGGCATCTTCAACTTTTTGCACCGCCGGTTGCAGGTTGCTGGCCTTGTAGGGCTGCACCTGGCTGGCGATCACCAATTCACCGGTGGCCGCCTCAAGTTCGCGGGCCAGTTGCTGGAACTGCGCCTGTTTTTGCCACACATCATCTTTGGCACTGGTGTGGTCTTCTTCGCGTACGCTCGGAAAATGTTTCCACGGTTCATGGGACAACGCATCCAGCTTGACCGCACCCTCGGCGAACTTGGCGCCATCAAATGGGATACGTCCGCGCAGCATGCCGCCCAGGTCTTCACCGGTCTTGAGCATCTGCTTGAAGATCGCCTTGCGCTGGCCCAGGGGGGAATTGGGATCAACACCGCCACAGGCAGACAAAGCCAGGCAGGCCAGCAATACAACGGTCAGTTTTTTTAACATCATCATGGCTTCAAGGTCACGGGAAACGGCGGCCAGTATCCTCGCACCGCCCACAAAGACCAATAGCCCTATTAATAATAAGGTTGCCCGGATGCAGTGAAGCGCGGGCAATCGTTTCAGGAATTGCTTGCATGAATACCACCTTCAAACCCTGGGGCCGCCGCCTGGCTTGGGCTCTGCCAATGTTCGCGCTACTGGCCGGCTGCGATGCTGGTAAAGACACCGACAAAGAAGTGGCCCAGGAGCCAACCAAACCTCACGCCGTTGCCACCTATGTGAGCGCACCGTGGGAAGCCCTGCCGAGCGTTTCCGACAGCGACTTGCTCGCCGGGTTTGAATCCTGGCGCAGCGCCTGCCAGCGCCTCAAGGCCGACCCGATCTGGGGCGCGACCTGCGCGACAGCGGCCAGCGTACCGGGCGATGCCGTAGCGGTTCGTAGCTTTCTCAAGGAACACCTGGATGTCTTCGGCCTGCGTTCGGCCAACAACACGCCAAACGGCTTGATCACGGGTTATTACGAGCCGGTCTACCCCGGCAGCCTGACCAAGACCGCCACCGCCCACGTGCCGGTATACGGCGTGCCGGACGACCTGATTGTCGTCAACCTCGACAGCATCTATCCGGAGCTCAAGGGCAAGCGCCTGCGCGGGCGCCTGGAAGGCCGTGTGCTCAAGCCGTATGACGACGCCAGCACCCTCAACAGCCAAGGCTCTACCGCCAAGCCGATCGCCTGGCTGACCGACCCGATGGACCTGCAGTTCCTGCAAATCCAGGGCTCGGGGCGTATTCAACTGGCCGGCGGGCGTCAACTGCGTGTGGGTTACGGCGACCAGAACGGCTACCCGTACCGCCCTATTGGCCGTTGGCTGGTGGAACAAGGCGAACTGAAAAAAGAAGACGTGACCATGGGCGCCATCAGCGCCTGGGCCAAGGCCCACCCGCAGCGCATTCCAGAACTGTTGGCGAGCAACCCCAGCTACGTATTCTTCAGCGCCCGCCCCGACAGCAACGAAGGCCCCCGCGGTTCGCTGAACGTGCCATTGACCGCCGGCTACAGTGTGGCAGTGGATCGCAAGGTGATTCCGCTGGGCAGCCTCTTGTGGTTGTCGACCACCAAACCAGACGGCACGCCACTGGCACGCCCTGTCGCCGCGCAGGATACCGGCGGCGCAATCACCGGAGAAGTGCGCGCAGATCTGTTCTGGGGCACAGGCAATGCCGCAGGCGAGTTGGCGGGGAATATGAAACAGCAAGGGCAGATCTGGATGCTGTGGCCCAAAGGCGCGGCGTTGCCCCAGTTGCCGGATGCGCCTGCCGGAACCTGACAAACGCTGATAATCAATGTGGGAGAGGCGTGCCCTGAACCCAGTCAGTTATCGCAAATCCCCTGTGGGAGCGGGCTTGCCCGCGAAGGCGGTGTGTCAGTCACTGCATCTGTTACTGCGCGACCGCTTTCGCAGGCAAGCCAGCTCCCACATTTAATTGATCGACATCAGGGCTTGCTCCCTCCCCCATAGCGACGGCGTCGTCCCTTACATGGAAACGAAGAAGAAACTCGCGATCAACGCCATACCCACGGCCCACACCAGCGAACGCAAGATCGCCCAGTCCGCCAGGTAGCAAATGATGTACAGCAGGCGGCTGGTGATAAACAGCACTGCCAGCACGTTGATCGTCACCAGTTCGGCGTTGCCGGCCAGGTGCGCAATGATGACTGCAGCGGCAAACGCCGGGGTCACTTCGAAACTGTTGAGTTGCGCGCTATGAGCACGCTTGGCGACGCCTTCCAGGCTATCGAGGAAGGCACGCGGGTCGTGGTTATGCCGTAACCCGAACTTGCCTGTGCTGAACTTGGCCACACCGGTGCAAATGTACGGCAGAAAGATTGCGATCAATACACACCATAAAGCGACTGTCATCACCGATTCCTTTTAGTTTTATCCGACGGTTAGAGTTTCATCACGAACATGCCGTCAAGTACTCACAAGCTAAGAGCCATGACCAGCCGAAAGGTTTTTTCAGCACCATGGCATCAGAGCGTAGCGCAATAAAACACCATCAGACATTCAAAGGGAGGATTCAAGCGGCCCACACCGAAACAGTACGCTCGCACTGGCACGCAAACGCTCTGCGCAGTTGAATGCCTGCAAGGGCCCGATGCCGTCTTTCAAGTCACGCTCTCGGCGGGCGACATAGAACACCGTGTCATTGGGCAGCAGGGCGAAGTCCTTCAGACGTCGAGCCCGGCCAGCAGTGTAGAACTCCCCCGAGTAAGACCTGCGCCCCCAGTAATAGAGATGCCCAGGCTCATTCTGTTGCAGTTGCTGCCAGGCTTGAGCCAGCCCGCGTTGATTGTTCGCACGTTCAAAGGCACGCCCATCCACTGCCGCCGCCCACAACCCAAAGGGCATGAATAGACAGAGCACAAGGCCCACCGCAACTTTTGGCAAACCGAGCGCGACAGGACGATTGAGCGCGCCGGCCAGTAACAAGCTCCAGGCTGGTAGCGCGGGCAAGACGTAGGTCCAGAGAATGTTGCCGGAAAGGGTAAAGAACAACGGCGTTATTAGCGCCCACACGACCACATAGCTGTAATAGGGCCACGCCTGACGCAGCGTGGATAAACGCCAGTACAGAACGGGCAGCAACAGCGTCCAAGGAAACATTGCCATCAACAGATCCAGCCAGATTGCACCGACTGGCCGGGCGTGAGCGCTGCCGTACAAATCACCCGCCCACTCGCTGATCACATAACGCTTCCAGTGCTCACCTATCAGGAAGTAGTCCAGGAATCCCGGCGTGCGCAACTCAGCAATCACATACCACGGCACCGCGATCAACAGCATCAGGGAAATGCCCACAACCCAGGGCAACCGCAGCAAGGCCCGCCAGCGTTTCTGGTAGACCGTCCACATCAGCACCACGCCACCCACCAGCACCCACACCAGCGGTCCTTTGGACAGGAGACCAAGCCCCAAGCCGGCAAATCCGATTAGTGCCCAACGCCGGTCATAACGCGCCATACCACGCCAAAAACCGTAGCTGGCCAGTGTGACTGAGAAGCTCAGCGCCGGGTCGGTCAACACCACCCCCGCCGACAGCAGGCCAAGCGCAGTGCTGGAAAAAATAATCGCGGCTAGCAACCCGGTACGCTCATCCGCTTCTTCGCGGGCAAATCGGATAATGAGCAGGCAACTGCCGACATGAAACAGCCACGCTGGAAAGCGAACCGCAAATTCATTAATGCCTAGCATTTTCATGCTCAGCGCCTGAGTCCAGAAGGACAACGGCGGTTTGCCCCAGAATGGTACGCCAACGTCGAATAGCGGCGTGACCCAATCACCCAGTACGAGCATCTTGCGCGCCATTTCGCCGTAGCGGGCTTCCGACGTGTCCATTAACGGATAAAGCCCCATGCTGGCCAGGCGCATGCCAAGAATGGCAAGCAACACAGTCCAGAGTGTGCGTTGAGTCATGATCATCAGGTGGTTTCTTGTTCGCGGGAGGGAGGGGTGTCAGGTGTCTCGGCCTGCCGGCGTATTTCGCCAAGCTGGTTGTTGAGCAAATAGATGGGCCGTTGCCGCACCTCACTCAAGGTCGCCCCCAGGTATTCACCAATCATCGCCGTGCCCAGCGCAATGAACGCAGCGATGCCCAAGAGAAAGTGGTGGGTCGTGAGGGTTTCGACGCTGAACTGCTGGATGATGAAAGCCAGGGTGGCGATGAACACCAACAGGCTGAGCAGGCTGAACCAGCGCAAGGGCTTGCGAGAAACTGCCAGCACCCCCTCAATACCCAGGTCCACCAGTGCAAAGGGACCCCATTTGGTCTGACCAGCGCTGCGTGGTTCACGGTCGTAAGGCACCTCGATGGTGTCGAACCCCAGCCAACCGATCAGCCCCTTCATAAAACGCGTACGCTCCGGCATAGCGCGCAAAGCAGCCAATGGCGCCGGCCCGATCAAACGGAAATCACTGACGTCTGGCGGAACATAGAAGCGGTCCACCAGACAACCCATGAGTTTGTAATACAGGTGAGCGCTGATGCGTTTACTGGACGCGTCTGATACTCGACTACGTCGCTGCATATTGACAATGTCACGGCCACCGAGCCAATGGTGCACCATCGAGGGAATAAGTTCTGGCGGGTCCTGCAGATCCGCATCAATAAATAAAACCGCATCGCCGCGCGCATAGTCGATCCCGGCAACCATGGCGGCCTCCTTGCCAAAGTTACGGCTCAAGTTCAAACAATGAACGCCGGTCACTTGGCAAAACTGGGTCAGCAACACCAGGCTTTCATCACGACTGCCATCATTCACATATAACAATTCAAATCGAATACTCAATGTCGTCAGTACGGCCATCAATCGACGATGAAAAGCAGGTAATACTTTGGCTTCGTTATAACAGCAGACAATCACACTCAGCAGCGGACGAGGTGCCCGCTCAAGTCTTGATCGGTTCATGACGGAAGGTCCATTGCTGGCTGATTCGGAAGTTGATCAGCGTCAGAGACAGGGTGGTGATCATTTGCATCAGCCACGGATATTGCGGCCAAAAACTCAACAGCACTAGCATCAGCGACAGATTACCGAGGTTGTAAGCCAGTGCAGTGACGGTGAAGCGCAACCATTGCTGGCTGTCGGGCGGGTCGGTGGCTCTCGCAAACGTCCACCGTTTATTGCCTTGGTAGCTCACCAGGGTCCCCAACAAAGCACCGACCAGCGTAGACACCAATATCGGCAATACCAAGGCCAATAATAAGAGTGCTATGTAATGGGTTCCGGTGGCTAACAACCCGACCAATAGATAACAAGGCAGACATGACAGCGAGCGGCCAATAAAAGGTAATTGCGGCATAGAGGTTGGCACGTTAGTTATTCAACGAATGCACCTATTGGGCATTGGCTGCGATACTATCGAGCCGCCAATTAGCCCATGTGAAAAAATCGTCAACCCTGCCAAACATTACTAAGGTGTAATAACACTGCAAGCGCCGCGTTAATGACGCTAGAGTTTCATCACCAACATGCCAATCAACACCACCCCACAGGCTATGAGCCGTGGACGGCCAAAAGGTTCTTTCAAGTAACGCATGCCGAACAGCACCACCAGAATCACACTGACTTCGCGCAGCGCGGCGGCTTCGGCAATCGAGCCCAACTGCATGGCCCAAAGTACCAAAGCGTAGCTCAACAATACGCAAAGCCCCACGCTCAAGCCCAACCGCCACTGGGTACGCCAGAACAGGCTGAAGGCCGCACGCTTGCGCACCAGCGCCAGCAACGGAAACGGCCAGGCGCTGATCAGCGTCAGCCACACCAGATAATCCAGCGGATGCGACCAGCGCCGCAGCGCCTGCCCGTCCAGAAAGGTGTAGCAGCCGATGCACAGACCAATCAACACCACCACCGGTAGCATCGACCAGGGCAACCGGTCACCGCCGCCGCCCTGCCACAGCAGGCACACCATGCCGAACGGAATCAGCAGAATCCCCAGAATCTGCTGGGTATTCAATACTTCGCCGGCAAACACCAGGGTCAGCACCAGCACCACCAGCGGCGACAAACCGCGCATCAACGGATACACCAGGCCCAGGTCACCCACCCGATAGGCCTGGATCAATAAATAGCGATAGAGCAATTCAAACAGCGCAGAGGCCATGATCCACGGCCAGATGTCCAGCGGCGGCAAGGACACGAAGCCCACCGCGAATACCACGAACAGCAGCGCCACACTGTCCATGCAGGCAATGACTAAAAGGCGCTCGCCACTGAACTTGATCAAGGTGTTCCACGTCGCATGCAACAGCGCCGCTACCAGCACCAGGGCTGTCGCTACCACCAGAACCTCCTTAATTGATACGTCATGTAACAGCACCTGTTTATACTAACCACCGATTCGACGCACCCCGTGCGCCTATATTTCCCTGCTCCAAGGACCCCGGATGCTTGAACTTGTCGCCGCCTTCATCTGCCTCACCACCCTACTCACCTATGTGAACTTCCGTTTTATCGGACTGCCGCCGACCATCGGCGTGATGGTCACCGCGCTGATCTTCTCGCTGATCCTGCAAGGCTTGAGCGTGCTCGGCTACCCGGGCCTGGAGGAACGCGTCCAGCAACTGATCGGCCAGATCGACTTCGGCGATTTGCTGATGAACTGGATGCTCTCATTCCTGCTGTTCGCCGGTGCCTTGCACGTCAACTTGAACGACTTGCGCAGCTACCGCTGGCCCATCGGCCTGCTGGCAACCTTTGGCGTATTGATTGCCACCGTGGTGATCGGCAGCCTGGCGTACTACATCTTCGCCCTATTTGGCTGGCACGTGAGTTTCCTTTACTGCCTGCTGTTCGGTGCGCTGATATCCCCTACCGATCCCATTGCGGTGCTCGGCGTGCTACGGACCGCCAATGCCTCCAAACCGCTGAAAACCACCATCGTCGGCGAGTCGCTGTTCAATGACGGCACCGCCGTGGTGGTGTTTACCGTGCTGCTGGGTATCGCGCAGTTGGGTGAGACGCCCACCGTGAGCGCCACGGCCATGCTGTTTGCCCACGAAGCCATTGGCGGCGTGCTGTTTGGCGGGCTGATCGGCTATCTCGTGTACCTGATGATCAAGAGCATCGAACAGCATCAGATCGAAGTCATGCTGACCCTCGCCCTGGTGATCGGCGGCTCGGCCATGGCCTCGGAGCTGCATGTGTCCGCACCGATTGCGATGGTGGTCGCAGGGCTGATCATCGGCAACCTGGGGCGCAAACTGGCGATGAACGACATGACGCGTCGCTACCTGGATGGTTTCTGGGAACTGCTCGATGACATGCTCAATGCCTTGCTGTTTGCGCTGATCGGCATGGAGCTGCTGCTATTGCCCTTCAACTGGCTGCACGTGTTCGCGGCCAGCCTGCTGGCAGTGGCGATCCTGCTCTCGCGCCTGCTGACCGTGGCCCCGGCGATCCTGTTGCTGCGCCGTTGGCGCACGGTACCGCGCGGCACCATCCGTATCCTGACCTGGGGCGGCTTGCGCGGCGGGGTTTCAGTGGCACTGGCGCTGGCCCTGCCACTGGGCCCAGAGCGCGATCTGTTGCTGAGCATCACCTACATCGTGGTGCTGTCGTCGATCCTGTTGCAGGGTTTGAGCATCGGCAAGTTGGTCAAGCGCGTGACCCAAGACGAATCCCAGGCCACACCTGACGCTCACTGATCCTTGTTGATCCGCTGCGGATGTCTCGGGTCCGCAGCGCTCTTGCCCGGCAAGCTACCCTCGCTGCGAATCTGCGCATGGCTGATCAGCGCAAAAATGAAGCTGCCACCGATGATGTTGCCGGCCAGTGTAGGGCCGGCAAACACCAGCCAGAAATCCTTCCACGGCAACTCGCCGGCAAACACCAGGTATGACACTTCCGCCGAACCCACCACGATATGGGTGAAATCCCCCAGGGCCATCAGGTAGGTGATCAGAATGATGATCCACATCTTGGCGCTTTCCATCGACGGGATCATCCACACCATGGTGGCGATCATCCAGCCGGAGACGATGCCCTTGGCGAACATCTGGCCGGCGTCGTTTTCCATGATCTTGCGCCCGATTTCCAGGAAGGCCAGGTCGGTCTTGGTGTCGAAAATCGGCAGGTGCAGCATCACATACGCCACCAACAGTGTGCCGCAGAGGTTACCCACCAGCACCACTGACCACAGCCGCAACAGACGCCCGGCATTCGCCAGGGTTGGCTTGCTCATCACCGGTAGCACGGCGGTCAGGGTGTTTTCGGTAAACAGTTGCTGGCGTGCCAGGATCACCGCGAGGAAGCCCGCGCAGTAGCCGAAGCTGGCAATTACCTTGAAGGCTTCGCCCTCAGGCAGGCGTGAATTGAGCAGCCCCATGGCCATCAGTGACAAGCCCATGGTCAGCCCGGCTGCCAAGGCCGACCACCACAACGCGGCGACACTGCGCTCCAGCTCCTGGTCGCCCTGGGTACGAATGATTTCGTGCAATACCGCTGCGCGGGGCGGCTGGTTCTTGTCGACGTCCTGCTGCTCTTCCTGGGACAGGTTGGGGGTCTTGCCGTCTTCTTGCGTAGCCATGGTGATACCTGAACGGGGGGCGATGTTCAGGTACGACCTATGGTTGATGAAGAGCGTTCACTGGCCCTGCGCGGGATTACTCGCTGAGGCCGTCTTCCTGGAACTGATCCTTGACGTACTTGATCTCTGTACGGCCGTGAGGCGCTGGCAAACCGTCTTCGCCGAGGTTGACGAAGACCATTTTTTCTACCGTCAGGATGCTTTTGCGCGTGATCTTGTTACGCACTTCACAGGTCAGGGTAATAGAGGTACGACCAAACTCGGTGGCCGTGATCCCCAGCTCGATGATGTCGCCCTGGCGCGAGGCGCTGACAAAGTTGATTTCCGAGATGTACTTGGTGACCACGCGCTGGTTGCCGAGTTGGACAATGGCGTAGATGGCCGCTTCTTCGTCGATCCAGCGCAACAGGCTGCCGCCGAACAGTGTGCCGTTGGGGTTGAGGTCTTCGGGTTTTACCCATTTGCGGGTGTGGAAGTTCATGGTCACTCCAAAGCGTCTTGCCAAATGATAGGCAACATCATGGCAGAGCAAGGGCCCAAGCTCTATGAGCCATTAGCTATCAAGCCCATGAGCGATCTTCATGCCGCCGACAGAAAGGCTTGGGAAGTGCCGCTTACACGGCTATAATCGCCTCCGCTTCAAAACGGTCATCTTCGATTGATACCGTTCTCCCGCCACCTGTCCGAGGGGCGCTGCAGCAGGTTCAACCTGTCAGGCTCGGATGGGGCGTTGTCCGGCCTGGTTGCCCTGGCCTGATACTAAACGCACAACGGCGCCCATTCGCACACTACGAATGGAGGCTCTCTATGAGCGCTGTAATGACGCCTGCAGATTTCAACGACTACAAAGTCGCCGACATGTCCCTTGCTGCCTGGGGCCGTCGCGAAACCTTTATCGCCGAATCCGAAATGCCAGCCCTGATGGGCCTGCGTCGCAAGTACGCCGCTGAGCAGCCGCTCAAGGGCGCCAAGATTCTCGGCTGCATCCACATGACCATCCAGACTGCCGTGCTGATCGAAACCCTGGTTGCCCTGGGTGCCGAAGTGCGTTGGTCGTCCTGCAACATCTTCTCGACTCAAGACCAGGCCGCTGCCGCTATCGCTGCTGCCGGTATCCCGGTATTCGCCTGGAAAGGCGAGACCGAAGAAGAGTACGAGTGGTGCCTGGAGCAAACCATCCTCAAAGATGGCGCGCCATGGGATGCCAACATGATCCTCGACGACGGCGGCGACCTCACCGAGCTGCTGCACAAGAAATACCCGCAGATCCTCGACCGCGTCCACGGCGTGACCGAAGAGACCACCACCGGCGTACACCGCCTGCTGGACATGCTGGCCAAGGGCGAGCTGAAAATCCCGGCCATCAACGTCAACGACTCGGTGACCAAGAGCAAGAACGACAACAAGTACGGCTGCCGTCACAGCCTGAACGATGCGATCAAGCGCGGCACCGACCACCTGCTGTCGGGCAAGCAAGCCCTGGTGATCGGCTACGGTGACGTGGGCAAGGGTTCGTCCCAGTCCCTGCGTCAGGAAGGCATGATCGTCAAGGTCTCCGAAGTCGACCCGATCTGCGCCATGCAAGCCTGCATGGACGGTTTCGAAGTGGTTTCGCCGTTCATCAACGGCCAGAACGACGGCACCGAAGCCAGCATCGACAAAGCCCTGCTGGGCAAGATCGACCTGATCGTCACCACCACCGGTAACGTGAATGTGTGCGATGCGAACATGCTCAAGGCCCTGAAGAAGCGCGCCGTTGTCTGCAACATCGGTCACTTCGACAACGAGATCGACACCGCTTTCATGCGCAAGAACTGGGCATGGGAAGAAGTGAAGCCGCAGGTACACAAGGTTCACCGTACCGGCGCTGGTGATTTCGACCCACAGAACGATGACTACCTGATCCTGCTGGCCGAAGGCCGCCTGGTGAACCTGGGCAACGCCACTGGTCACCCAAGCCGCATCATGGATGGCTCGTTCGCCAACCAGGTGCTGGCGCAGATCTTCCTGTTCGAACAAAAGTACGCCGACCTGTCGCCAGCCCAGAAAGCCGAGCGCCTGACCGTGGAAGTACTGCCCAAGAAACTCGACGAAGAAGTGGCCCTGGAAATGGTCCGCGGCTTCGGCGGCGTGGTGACTCAACTGACCAAGACCCAGGCCGACTACATCGGCGTGACGGTTGAAGGCCCGTTCAAGCCGCACGCTTACCGCTACTGATCGGCCTTGCTGGCGCCGGCTCTTCTGTGGGAGCCGGGCTTGCCCGCGATAGCAGACGCCTCGGTGTTCCAGTAACACCGAGTGGATGCTATCGCAGGCAAGCCAGCTCCCACAGAAAGCCAGGCACCCGCATCGATTGCGTATGCCTTCCAGGCTTTCGAGTTTCCAAGGGTATTACCATGTCCCAAGACCGTCGCTACAGCTTCGAGTTCTTCCCGACCAAGACCGATGCTGGGCATGAAAAACTGATGGCAACTGCCAAGCAGTTGGCCAGCTTCAGCCCTGACTTCTTCTCCTGCACCTACGGCGCTGGCGGTTCGACCCGTGATCGCACGATCAACACCGTGTTGCAGCTTGAAAGTGAAGTCAAAGTTCCCGCCGCTCCGCATTTGTCCTGCGTGGGCGACAGCAAGGCCGACCTGCGTAGCCTGCTGACCCAATACAAAGCCGCCGGCATCAAGCGCATCGTTGCCCTGCGTGGCGACCTGCCATCAGGCATGGGCATGGCCAGCGGTGAGCTGCGCTACGCCAACGATCTGGTGAGCTTCATCCGCGAAGAAAGTGGCGATCACTTCCATGTCGAAGTAGCCGCTTACCCGGAGATGCACCCCCAGGCGCGCAATTTCGAAGACGATTTGCAGAACTTCGTGCGCAAGGCCAATGCCGGCGCCGACAGTGCGATCACCCAGTATTTCTTCAACGCCGACAGCTACTTCTACTTCGTCGAGCGTGTACGGGCGATGGGCGTGAACATCCCGATCGTGCCGGGCATCATGCCGATTACCAATTACAGCAAGCTGGCGCGCTTCTCCGACGCCTGCGGCGCCGAGATCCCGCGCTGGGTGCGCAAGCAACTGGAAGCCTATGGCGATGACGTCAAAAGCATCCAGGCGTTCGGCGAGCAGGTCATCACCGAGATGTGTGAGCAATTGTTGCAAGGTGGTGCACCAGGGTTGCATTTCTATACCCTGAACCAAGCTGAACCCAGCCTTGCCATCTGGAACAACCTCAAGCTGCCACGTTAACGCTTGACCGGTTGTACCAAGGCCCTCGTTCTGACGAGGGCCTTTGTCGTTTTACGTTACCCACGGAACCCCGCAGTCCATGAATACAGTGCCCTCGACGTCCCGCCCGCAACTGGTCTACCTGGTCTTCGGCGCCGACACCTACCATCAGGAAGCCGTATTCAGCATCGCCAGCGCACTGGCATTCCTGCAGGACACGCCGGACGCGAACATCGACATTCAGGTATTCAGCGACAACCCCGAGCCCTATCGCTTGCTGCCAGTGCGCGTCCGCCCGCTGGATGAGGCCACCCGCAAACGCTGGAGCGAGCCCCACGGCTATCACTTTCGTACCAAACACGTGGTGCTGCGCCAGGTGCTGCAAGAATCCCCGGTGGCACTGCTGATCGACACCGACACCTTCTTCCATCATTCGCCCATGGCCCTGTTCGAACGCGTACAGCCCGGCACCCTGCTGTGCAACGCTTTCTACACCAAGTACGGCGACAATCACGAAAGCATCCTTTACACCGCCCTGCGCCAGCGCCTGCTGGACATGGGCGTGGCCGACGATGACATGATGACCCTCAACTCCGGCGTCATGGGCCTGACCCAACAGGATGCGCACATCCTCGACCACTCCATCGAGTTGATGGATGAACTGTTCCCCCACGCCCAGGGCGCCTACACCCTGGAAGAGTTCTGCCTGTCCATCGCCGCCTACCGTACCGTCAAGGTGCGCGAGTGCCCGGACCTGATCCATCATTACTGGAGCCGCAAACAGCTGTTCCGGGCCAAGGTCAAGGCGTGGATCGCCAAGCACGCCAGCGCACCCACCAGCGCACAAGCCCTGGCCGATACGCGGCAGGTCTCCTCGCACCTGCCGCGCCCGCCGCGTTTGCAGCGTTTGATGTACAAGCTGATCACCCTGCTGCTGCCCAAGCATCAGCAACAGTTCATCCGCGAGATTCTCTACGGCTGCTACGAACACGAAAACGAGTTCGACCAGGCGTGCGGCCCGGTCTGGTGGGACAAGGCCCGACAAAACCAGGAAGAACGCCAGAAGCGCCCGATTGATGCCCACCAGTTGGAACACTGGTTCGCCAACCCCGTGGTGCGTTTGATTCTGGGTGAGCGCCGGACCGCGATCCACGAACACCTGCTGAACGCTCCTGCGAAGTAGGACCGCCCGCCAATGCGCGTGCCAGAGCTTCTCTTTCTTCGGGGAGCGTCGTAACCTCAGGGTATGCCCGTCCTCTTCAAGCTGTTGACCGCTGTGCTGTTTTCTTGCCTGAGCCTGACCGCTCATGGCGAGAAACTGCGCATTGTCACCGAACCCTGGGCGCCCTATGTCTACGAAGACAACGGCACCATGGCCGGCCTGGATTATGAAACCACAGTGATCGTGTTCCAGCGCCTGGGGGTGGACGTGCAATGGCAGTTCCTTCCTTGGAAGCGCTGCCTGGCGATGCTCGAGCAGGGCCACGCCGACGGCGCACTGGATATCTTTCATAGCCAGGAGCGCGACGCGTTGCTGCTCTATCCCAGCGAGCCGTTGTCGGAAGTCGAATTTGTCTTGTTCTATGCCAACGAACGCCCTCACCCCGCCGCCACGCTCGACGACCTGCGTGGCCTGACCGTTGGCGTTTCGCCTGGCTACCTTTATGGCGACGCGTTCAGTAAGTCCAACGCCTTCCAGCGCGAACCCGCACCCAGCCATGAAGCCAACTTTGGCAAACTCATGCTGGGTCGCGTCGATATGGTGGTGACTGACCGGCGCGTGGGGCACCACGTGCTCAAGGCGCTGGGCCTGGAAGGTAAAGTCAGCCAGGCGTCGGTGGTGGTCAGCCGCCAGCAGCAATTTCTTGCGGTACGCCGTGGCGCAGGCATGGACCTGCTGGTGCAACGCTTTGCCGCCGAGCTCAAGCGCTTCAAGCAAGAGCCCGCCTATGCCACATTGAGCGCCAAATATGGGCGGATGCACGAGCAAACAGCCCCCATACCAGCCCCCGAACACGCCGTTGAGCAGCAGGAAAGCAGCGCGCAGTGATTGCTCTGTTATACTGCGGCCTTTCCGCCAGGCTTACGCCCGGCCGCTCGGGTCTTGAAAACGGCACCCAACCCAGCTACTGCGCAGCTTTGCAGCCCGCGCGAGCCGGTGGAGTGCCCGCCAGACGCAGCAGGACCGGACGGGGTTGCGCTCCCCTAAGCGCCATTCACGCCCGGCAAGATTATCCCTTTGGGCCAAGCCCTAACTAAAACAGGATTACTCATGTCCTTTGCTTCCCTCGGTCTCTCCGAGGCTTTAGTCCGCGCCATCGAGGCAGCGGGCTATACCGAGCCTACTCCGGTGCAACAGCGGGCCATTCCCGCCGTGTTGCAAGGTCGCGACCTGATGGTCGCGGCTCAGACAGGTACTGGTAAAACCGGCGGTTTCGCCCTCCCGATCCTGGAGCGGTTGTTTCCCAACGGTCACCCGGACAAATCCCAACGTCACGGCCCGCGCCAACCGCGTGTACTGGTCCTGACCCCAACCCGCGAACTCGCCGCTCAGGTGCACGACAGCTTCAAGCTGTATGCCCGCGACTTGAAGTTCGTCAGCGCCTGCATCTTCGGCGGCGTCGGCATGAACCCTCAGGTTCAGGCCATGTCCCGTGGCGTCGATGTACTGGTGGCCTGCCCGGGTCGTTTGCTCGACCTGTGCGGCCAAGGCAGCGTCGATTTGTCCCACGTGGAAATCCTCGTGCTGGACGAAGCCGACCGCATGCTCGACATGGGCTTTGTCCATGACGTGAAAAAGGTCCTCGCCCGCCTGCCGGCCAAACGTCAGAACCTGCTGTTCTCGGCAACGTTCTCCAACGACATCACCGCCCTGGCCGGCAAGCTGCTGCACAACCCCGAGCGCATCGAAGTCACGCCGCCCAACACCACGGTCGAGCGTATCGAGCAACGCGTGTTCCGCCTGGCCGCCAGCCACAAGCGCTCGCTGCTGGCGCACCTGATCACCCAGGGTGCCTGGGAACAGGTGCTGGTATTCACCCGCACCAAGCACGGCGCCAACCGCCTGGCCGAGTACCTGGACAAGCACGGCCTCACCGCCGTCGCCATTCACGGCAACAAGAGCCAGAACGCGCGCACCAAAGCCCTGGCCGACTTCAAGGCCGGCAGCGTGCGTATCCTGGTGGCCACCGATATCGCCGCACGCGGCCTGGATATCGACCAGTTGCCACACGTGGTCAACTTCGAGCTGCCAAACGTCGATGAAGACTATGTGCACCGTATCGGCCGTACGGGCCGTGCCGGTCGCTCGGGCGAGGCCATTTCGCTGGTCGCGCCGGACGAAGAAAAACTGCTGAAAAGCATCGAGCGCATGACCAAGCAGAAAATCGCCGATGGCGACCTGATGGGCTTCGATGCCAGCGCCGTGGAGGCCGAGAAGCCAGAAGCGCGCGAGCGTCCGGATGTGCGCAACCCTCGCAACCCACGTGGTCCGAAGGGCGATGGCCCGAACGGCGGCGGTGGTGGTGGCGGTCGTCGCGACAAAGGCAAGGACAAGGGCAAGGAAAAATCCGCGACCAGCAGCCGTGGCGAACGCCCGGCCCGTGAGCAGAAGCCCCGTGAAGGCACTCCGGCCCGCGAACAGCGCCAGCCGAGCCAGCCACCACGCGCCGCGGCCGACCGCGCCCCGGACGAGTTCCTTGACGACGATATCGATAACTTCGGTAACCGCGTCGACTACGTGCCCCAGGCCAAACCGGCCCAGGGCCGTGGCCGTCGTCCAGGGGCTCCGGCTCAGGGCGCAGGCGCTCCACGTAGCGGCCAGCCACAGGGCGGTCGCCAGAACGCCCCGCGCAACAGCAGCGGCGGTACCACCGGTACCCCACCTGCCAAGCGCAGCGGCCCGCGTAATGGCGCACCGCGTGACGGCCAGGCCCGTCGCGAAGATTCACGCAGCAACAACCGCCGCCCGGCCCGTGACGATCAGCCTCGCTCGTCCGAGCCTGCAGTACAAAACCCACGGGGTGGCCCGGCGCCGAAGATCATCCACAAGGAGTCGAAAGCGGATCGCTTCCCGACACCTGAGCAGTTGGATCAACTGCCAGGCCGTCCTCGTGGTGAGAAACCAGCGCTGCTGACTCGCAACCGCGAAGCATAAAAAAAACCCGTATCGCGAGATACGGGTTTTTTTTGCCTGTAGGAGCGAGCTAGCTCGCACCTACATACAAAGCATTACTTCGCTTTCACACCTTCAAAGGTGATGTACAGCTGAACAGCGTCGGACTGTGGGCCTACGTCCATGCCAGCCGGGAAGAATTCTTTGCGGCTGATCGAGGTGGTGCCTTCAAAGCCGGCACGGTAGCCGCCCCATGGATCCTTGCCTTCGCCCAGGAACGTGGCCTTGACCACGACAGGCTTGGTCACGCCGTGGAAGGTCAGGTCGCCAGTTACGTCCGCAGTCTGCTTACCATCAGCGTTCTTGCCGGTTGGCTTGACGCTGGTGGAGACGAACTTGGCATCAGGGAATTTGCCCGAATCCAGGAAGTCTTTGCTGGTGACGTGCTTGTCGCGCTCGGCGTGGTTGGAGAACACGCTGGCGGTGCGAACATTCACTTCCACCTTGGCGTCTTCAGGCTTGGCAGCGTCAAAGCTGAACTTACCGTCCAGGTCCTTGAAGGTACCGGTGATGAAACTGTAGCCCAGGTGACTGATCTTGAAATCGACGAAGGCGTGCTGGCCTTCCTTGTCGATCACGTAGTCAGCGGCCATCGCCGAACCTGCGGACAGCAGGGCAGAACCGATTGCCAGCGCAGCGAGTGTTTTTTTCAACATGCTTTCTATTCCTTGTGAGTCGAGGTTGAACATCAGGCTTTGCGTCCCAGCATTCGCGTAAGGGTCGCATCACGATCGATAAAATGGTGTTTCAGTGCTGCCACACCGTGCAAGCCGGCGAAAACCACCAGCACCCAGGCCAGGTACAGATGCACCCAACCGGCGGTATCTGCCTGGTCCGGTAGACCGGAAACCACGGCAGGAATTTCAAACAGGCCAAACACCGGGATACCGACACCGTCTGCGGTGGAAATCAGGTAACCGGCAATCATCACGGCAAAAAGCCCGAGATAAAGAAAAGCGTGCCCAAATGCAGCACCCAGGCGCGTCATGCGGCTATAGCTGGCCAGCGGTGGTGGCGGCGGGCTGACCAGGCGCCAGACGATCCGCACCAGCATGATGGCGAACAGCGTGATGCCAATGCTCTTGTGCAAGTCGGGCGCATCTTTGCGCCAGGCGCTGTAGTAATCGAGACCGACCATCCACAAGCCCAGGGCAAATAAACCGAACACCACCAGGGCTACGCCCCAGTGCAGAACCATGCTGACCCAACCATAGCGGGCCGGCGAATTACGTAGCTGCATGTACTTAATCCCGTAAGAACTGTGCCCAAGACTAGCGCTTTACCTATCGAATTAAAGCGGAAAATTTTGCTTTGAAATATCGAGAAATACGATAAAGAGGCTAGGCATCATAAATTAACGAGGGATTAAGACTATCCCTGGGAAACGTGACAGACCGTCCTGCATTTACCGCGAATTTCCCCACAATGGCTTGTGACCCAAGCCACCATTGCATAGGCTTGCGCGATTGTTTCGCCTGCGCCCGCCGCAGGACCGCTTCGAGGAGATCACCGATGGGCTTGAACAACCAGTGGATGCAACGCGACCTCGCGGTGCTGTGGCATCCCTGCACCCAGATGAAAGACCACCAGCAATTGCCCCTGGTGCCCATCAAGCGCGGTGAAGGCGTATGGCTGGAAGACTTCGAAGGCAAGCGCTACCTCGATGCCGTCAGTTCCTGGTGGGTCAACGTATTCGGCCACGCCAACCCACGTATCAACCAGCGCATCAAGGATCAGGTCGATCAGCTGGAGCACGTGATCCTCGCTGGTTTCAGCCATCAACCGGTGATCGAGCTGTCCGAGCGCCTGGTCGCGATGACACCCGAAGGGCTGACCCGCTGCTTCTATGCCGATAACGGTTCGTCCTGCATCGAAGTGGCGCTGAAGATGAGCTTCCACTACTGGCTCAACCGCGGCCAGCCGAACAAAAAGCGCTTCGTCACCCTCACCAACAGCTACCACGGCGAAACCATCGCCGCGATGTCGGTGGGCGACGTGCCGCTGTTTACCGAGACCTACAAGGCGTTGCTGCTCGACACTATCAAGGTGCCGAGCCCGGACTGCTACCTGCGCCCCGAAGGCATGAGCTGGGAAGAACACTCGCGCAACATGTTCATGGCGATGGAACAGGCCCTGGCCGAGCATCACGACACCGTCGCTGCCGTGATCGTCGAGCCGCTGATCCAGGGTGCCGGTGGCATGCGCATGTACCACCCCGTGTACCTCAAGCTGCTGCGCGAAGCCTGCGACCGCTATGGCGTGCACTTGATCCACGACGAGATCGCCGTGGGCTTTGGCCGCACCGGCAGCATGTTCGCCTGTGAACAGGCCGGCATCCGCCCGGACTTCCTGTGCCTGTCCAAGGCGCTCACCGGCGGTTACCTGCCGCTGGCCGCCGTGGTCACCACCGAAGAGGTCTACAGCGCCTTCTACGACGACTACCCGACCCTGCGTGCCTTCCTGCACTCCCACAGCTACACCGGCAACCCGCTGGCCTGTGCGGCGGCGTTGGCGACGCTGGATATCTTTGAAGAAGACAACGTCATCGAAAACAACAAGGCCCTGGCCCAGCGCATGGCGACGGCCACCGCGCACTTGGTCGACCATCCTCACGTGTCGGAAGTGCGCCAGACCGGCATGGTGCTGGCGATCGAGATGGTGCAGGACAAAGCCACCAAGGCCGCCTACCCATGGCAGGAACGCCGTGGCCTGAAGGTCTTCGAGCACGCGCTGGAGCGTGGGGCGCTGTTGCGGCCACTGGGCAGCGTGGTGTATTTCCTGCCGCCCTATGTGATTACACCCGAGCAGATCGACTTCCTGGCTGAGGTCGCCAGCGAGGGGATCGATATCGCCACCAACAGCAAGGTCAGTGTGGCGGTGCCCAAAGATTTTCACCCAGGCTTCCGAGACCCAGGCTGACCGCTCCATCGCCACAAAAAACAGCCCTATCGATGTTGAATTTTCCAGAGAACAGACATGAGACTGTCCCGCTTTTTCACCGACACCCCGCTGAGTCTCGGTGACCACGAACTGCCCGAAGCCCAGGCGCATTACATCAGCCGTGTGTTGCGCATGGGTGAAGGCGATGCCGTGCAATTGTTCGACGGCTCCGGCCAGGAGTTTGGTGGCACCTTGCTGGAAGTCGGTAAAAAACGCGTCACCGTGCAACTCACGGATAGCTTTGCCGGCCAGGCCGAATCGCCCCTGCATATTCACCTCGGCCAGGGCCTGTCCCGGGGGGAGCGCATGGATTGGGCGATCCAGAAGGCCACTGAACTGGGGGTCAACGCCATCACACCGATCTTCAGCGACCGCTGCGAAGTGCGCCTCAAGGACGAACGCGCCGACAAGCGCTTGCTGCACTGGCGCCAGGTGGCAATCAGTGCGTGCGAGCAATGTGGGCGTTCGACGGTGCCGGTGATTCACCCCCCGCTCTTGCTGGCAGACTGGCTCAAGCAAACCGAGGCGGATTTGAAGCTGGTGCTGCACCCGGTGGCAGAACCGATGATCAGCCACGCCAAGCCATCGAGCCTGGCGTTCTTGATCGGCCCCGAGGGTGGGCTCACCGACAATGAAGTCGAGACCGCCCAGGGCGCCGGCTACCACGCCGCTCGCCTCGGCCCGCGGGTGTTGCGTACCGAGACCGCGCCCGTCGTCGCACTATCCGTCGCCCAACAACTCTGGGGCGACTTCTAGCCTCACCTTGTAAACCCAGGAGCTGGCTTGCCTTCACACACCGTTTTATCGGGTTACCCCAGGCTTACTCCACTGGCTCACTCACCGGCTTGGCGATGATCGCTTTCAACTCGCTGGTCATCGGGAACTCCAGGTTCAAGCCCTTGGGCGGAATCGGCTGCTCGAACCAGCGCTGGTAAATCCCGTTGATCTCTCCCGAGCGGTACAGATCGCCCAGGGTTTCGTTGACCACAGCCAGAAACTGCGGGTCATCCTTGCGCACCATGCAGCTGTAGATCTCCCGCGACTGCTCCTCGCCGACGACCACCCAGTGATGCGGGTCCTTGGCCTTGGCGCGCTCGCCGTAGAGCAACGCGTCGTCCATATAGAACGCTACCGCCCGGCCAGTCTCGAGCATCTTGAACGCTTCGCCATGGTCCTTGGCGCTGATCACGAACATATTGGCTTTGTGTTCAGCGTTATAACTTTTGAGAAAGCGCTCATTGGTGGTGCCGGCAGTGGTCACCACATTCTTGCCCGCAAGGTCGGCAAAGCCTTTGATCCCGCTGTCCTTGGCCGTGAGCAACTGGCCCTTTACGTAGATAAACCCGTAGGAGAATGCCACCTGCTTCTGGCGCTCAGCCGTCACGCCGGTGGAGCCGCACTCCAGGTCGACAGTGCCGTTCTGCACCAGCGGGATGCGGGTTTGGGACGTCACCAGGTTGTACTTCACCTTGAGGTCGCCCACTGCGGTTTTCTGCTGAATACGCTCGACAATCTTGTTTGCCAGGTCCACCGAGTAGCCCATCGGTTTACCACTGTTATCCCCCACGTAGGAAAACGGCACCGACGCATCACGGTAGCCCAGGGTGATGGACTTGGCGCTGGCGATCTTGCTCAAAGTGCCCTCCAGCGGCGCTTCGGTTGCATGGGCCTGTGCGCTTAACAAAAGCCCCAGCGCGCAGCCGGTCAACAGGATTGTTTTCATTGTTATTCTCCGTGGGTATTTGAGGTTATTTACGGACTGCGATCACGCTGATTTCCACCAGCACACTCGGCCGCGCCAGCTCTGCCTGCAAGGTAGTGCGCGTGGGCGCCATGCCTGGCGAGAGCCATGCGGACCAGACTTCATTCATCGGCGTAAAACCGGCAGCGATGTCCTTCAGGTAAATCGTCGCGTTGAGTAAGTGGTCCTTATCGCTGCCCGCCTCGGCCAACAGCGTGTCGATTCTGGCAAGCACTTCCCGGGTCTGGGTAGCCACATCCAGGCCGTCGCCCGGCACCTGGCCCGACAGGAACACCAGTTCCTTGAACGTCACGGCACCGCTGAGTCGTTCGTTGCTGTTGATTCGGGTAATGGTCACGGCTGCATCCTCAAGCGGCGCGGGGCGTCAGGCCCTGCATATCAATGGAAGGGGTGCGCTGGTCGATCAATTCGGCCAGCAGTTGGCCGCTGCCGCAGGCCAGGGTAAAGCCAAGCGCGCCGTGGCCCAGGTTCAGCCACAGGTTGCGATAGCTACTGGCACCAATCAGCGGCACGCCCGTTGGCGTGGCCGGGCGCATGCCAGCCCATTCGAGCGCGTGCGCGTAGTCAGCTGCATGGGGAAATGTCTCTACTGCCTGGCGCTTTATCAACGCCAGGCGCGAAGGTTCGAGGCCGGCATCGAATCCCACAATATCCACCATGGCCGCGACCCGCAGTTGCTCGCCAAGGCGCGCGTAGACGATCTTGCGGTCGTAGTCGGTGATGCTCACATTCGGCGCCTTGTGTTGCGGGCCAATCGGCACGCTCAGGCTGTAGCCCTTGAGCGGATATAAGGGCAGTGACAGCCCCGGCAGTGCCAACTCAGCGCTGCGATAACCGGCCGCCAGGACCAACTGTTCGACCGGCATCACCTCGTCACCCAGTTCGATGGCCTGCACCGCACCGCCAGCATGGCGCAGCCCGGTGACCTTGCGCCCGAGCAAGAACCTGCAACGCCCCGACGCCTCAAGCCGGGCCGCCAATTGCCGGCAAAAAGCGTGGCAATCCCCCACTTCCTCGTTCGGCGTGTAGATGCCGCCGACAAAGCCACCGGCCGCCAGTGCGGGCTCCAGGCGAGCGCACTCAACAGACGACAACACTTGTTGCTGCAGGAAATTTGTGACCTTGGCGCGGGCATGTTCAAAGGTGCTGGCGCTGCGAAACATCACCAGCTTGCCGTTGCGTCTCCAGTCGAAGTCGCCCAGGCGATCATCCTCGCGCCACTGCTGTAACGTGCTCTGGCTCAGGGTAGCCAGGCGCAGAAGATGGGCACCGTTACGCGTGTTGACCGAACCCCGGCAAGCGCCGATAAAGGCCGCCATCCAGCGCCATTGCTGTGGGTCGAGGCGGGGTCGCAACTTCAAGGGCGAGTCGCCCCGCAGCAACCACCCGATTGCCTGCAAGGGCACGCCCGCGTCAGCCAGTGGCGCAACATAGCGATAGGACAGTTGCCCACCGTTGGCGAAACTGGTTTCGCTGCCCAGGGAGTCACGGGCGTCTATCACCGTGACCTCGTGGCCGGCCCGCACCAGTGCGTAAGCACTGGCCAGGCCGATGACCCCACCACCGATGATGCAAACCTGCCTCGCCATCCCTGCCCCCGACCGTTGATTAACTGAAGGCCAAGCGTAGGCGCAGGTGACAGGCCACCGACAATGAATAAAGATGGGTCACCTATAAACAAAGGTTATGGACCTGCCATGCGCTTGCGTCATATCGAAATCTTCCAGGCCATTCGCCAGACTGGCTCGATCAGTGCCGCCGCGCAGTTGCTGCACGTCTCGCAACCGGCGGTGACCAAAGTGTTGCAGCACGCCGAAATGCAGCTGGGCTTTGCGCTATTTCTGCGCGTACGCGGCAAATTGCAACCCACCCCGGAAGCCCTGGCGCTGGAACGCGAAGTCGAGAAAGTCAGCGCAAGCCTGCAAGGCGTGCGGCGCCTGGCGAAAAGTTTGCGCCGCGAACCGGGACAAAGCATCCGCATCGGCGCAATCCCGGCGCTGGCGCTGGCGCTGCTACCGCCGGCGGTCCTGGAATGGAAGCGCGATTACCCGGACATTGCCTGTGAACTGTCCAGTGACCATAGCCACGAGCTGGTGCAAAAGCTGCTGATGCGCGAGATCGACCTGGCGCTGACGCTCAACTTTTCCGGGCATCCGGGGCTTACCACTCAAGTACTGGCCAACGGCGTGCTGGTGGCATTGGCGTCCAAAGGCTATTGGCCCGATGCCGAACGGCATCAGCCCCTGCCGTTGGCCGAACTGGCCGGTGCGCCCTTGATCGGCCTCTCCAGCGCTGACCCGCTGGCCGCCAAGCTGGAGAGTTATCTGGAAAGCGTCGACCCGCCACCACGCGTGACGATCTCGGTGCAGACCTACTCACTGGCCCGCGCGATGGTCGAATCCGGCGCGGGCCTGACCGTGATCGATCCGTTCACGGCGTTGGGTGCCTCAACCGCCACCACCCATATCCGAACGCTCACCCCGCCGCTGCCGATCACCCTCTACGCGCTGACCCGTGCCAACGAACCTCCACCGCATATGCTGGCCAAGTTGCTAGAGATTTTTGGTAGCCGCGCCCAGGCGTTACTGGAACGCCTTTAAGTGTGGGAGCCGGGCTTGCCCCCTCCCACAATCAGAGCACGTAATGCATGATCGCCACGAAATGCAGCAGGCTGCCGCCAATCACAAACAAATGCCAGATGCCGTGGGAATGGCGCAAGCGATCCTCCAGGGCAAAAAAGATAATGCCTACGGTGTACAGCACCCCACCGGACGCCAACCAGATAAACCCTGCCGTGCCCAATGCCGCCATCAGCGGCTTGACCGCTACCAGCACGATCCAGCCCATTACCGCGTAGATCACGATGGACAAAATCCGCGCCTCCGAACGCGGCTTGATCTCCTGCAGGATGCCGATCACCGCCAGCCCCCACACAATCCCGAACAACGTCCAGCCCCACGGCCCGCGCAGGGTCACCAGGCAGAATGGCGTATAACTGCCGGCTATCAACAGGTAAATGGAAAAGTGATCGACCTTCTGCATGATCGCTTTTCGCCGCCCCCGCACGCTGTGGTAAACCGTCGACGCGCTGTACAGCACCATCAGGGTAAAGCCATAAATCGCCACGCTGACGATCTTCCAGGGGCTGCCGTCAAGGCTCGCCACTACCAACATCCACACGGCGCCAATACAGGCCGCGACTGCACCGAGCAAATGGCTCCAGGCGTTGAATCGTTCCCCGTGGTACATCTGCCATTGACCTCCCGTAACCCTCAAGAACAGGCGGACAAGCGTCCAGCCTTGCGCATCAGAGTGCAAGCGGCACGTGACGTTCCGGCGACGACAGTCGCGTTTACGGGCACAATCGAGTGCAATCGAACAAGAGCCCAAGGCCATGCTGATCGACGAAGAATTCACCCTCAAGAAGCTGGAGATCTTCCTGGCGTTCATGCGCACCGGCAACCTGGCCCGCGCCGCCGCCGAGTTGCAAACCAGCAATGTCAGCGTGCACCGCGCCATTCACTCCCTGGAAAGTGCCCTGCGCTGCCCGCTGTTCAAACACGAAGGGCGCAACCTCACCCCGCTGGAAAGCGCCTACGTGCTCGAAGAGCGTGCGCAGAAACTGGTGGCTGATGTGGTCGACAGCGTGCGCCTGACCCGCGAAGCCGCCGGGTTCTCGGCCGAACGTTTCAAGCTCGGCTCGCTGTATTCGCTGACGGTCAAGACCGTGCCGCAATTGATCATGGGCCTGAAAATCCGGCGCAGCGAACTGAATATCGACCTGATCCTGGGCTCCAACTTCGACCTGCTCTATAAGCTCAAGAACATGGAAGTGGACGCGATCCTCATCTCCCTCGACGAACACGCCCACGACCCCGACTGCGAGCAGATCGCGCTGTTCAGCGATGACATCTTCCTCGCCACCCCGGCCGATTCGCCCCTGGACCGCGATCAGGAAATCGACCTGGCCGACGTGCGCGATGCCACCTTCATCACCCTCACCCAGGGCTTCGCCACGCATCAGGACGGCAACCGGGTGTTCCATCAGGCCGGGTTCGAGCCGAAGGTGGCGATGCAGGTGAACGATATCTTCACCTTGCTGAGCATGGTCAGTTCAGGGGTGGGTTATGCGCTGCTACCAGGACGTATCGCAGCGGTGTATGAGAACCGCGTGAAGCTGATACCGCTGCAGCCCAGGTATCGCTTGCAACAGCAGATCGGTGTGGTGTTCCTGAAAGCCAAGGAGCGCGATCCGAACTTGCTGGCGTTGTTGGCGGAGTGTCGGATGTATGCCAATCGCCAGGCTTGAGGCCGCCATCGCAGGCAAGCCAGCTCCCACAAGGGACCGAGATCGCCTGTAGAGCTGGCTTGCCTGCGATGAGCATAGGTATCTACATAACTCTGTTAGCTCAACGGTAACCACGATGCGAAGCGAGCCGCTCTTGATCTTGATCTGCTTTTGATCTTAGGCGACCCGTTAAACCACGCTGGCCGGAATTCGACAGGGATTTGGGGGGTAAACCGGCAGGGATGCCGGTTTAGCCGCCCCGCGCCATGGATGGCGCGTGGCGGCGGCCCCCCAAATCACTGGCGGATTACG